>CAQBRY010000034.1 GCA_948762645.1 uncultured Eubacteriales bacterium
CCTTATTAAATTATCAGAAATTTATAATGTCAGTTTAGAAGAATTGATTACTAAGTCATAAAAATCAAAAAATATCTGATGTGGGACAATCCTAAAACGGCTTACAACCGCCCAATAAAGGGATTTTTTCTAATCTTATTTCAAGGATAAAAACCTTTTTTAAATAAGAATTTCAAAAATTAATAGAATTAAGATAAGCCCAAGAACATGGGGTTAAAAATATAAATCAATATTGGCTTTTTTAGCTTGTGAGTGCTGAAATTTACGCAGTATCCGATAAATTTTTTTATCCTTTTTCAAAAATGCTCCTGTCTGATGAAAGTTAAAATTTATATTTTTCCCCATACATTGATTTCTGATATCGAGGACATAATCGTAATTACATATTCTTGCATTAATTCCGGATTCTCCGCCAACTGATACAAATTCTATTTTATCATTAAGATATGAGGAAAGGTCTATTTTACCGAGTAGCGGAGAACAAATAATTGCTTTATGCTTTATTGGAGCATTTATATAAATCGGTAGCCGATAATCTGCCATCTCTTGATTTTCGACTGTACAGGCTATTAAAACATTATCATAGCCATTTCCCCAGTCTGAGGGAATACAACTGATAAATCTATCTATACGTTTCGTTATAATAAAAAATTTAAGATCAGATCGCAATTTTATCATCTCAAAGGTTTCACTTCGCCACTTATCAGCTTCTTCAACGAAAAAATCAGATGTAAAGCAGGTGTTTACAATTTCACCTGCTTTTAATTTGTACTCTCCATTTTTCTTGCGTTTTATGGGCAAATCAAAATTTTGCGTTTTGCATACTAACGAACTGTCCTTTTCAAATTGACCATCTCGGCGATAAACATAACAATTTTGGCAACCGGAACTTATTTTATGGCATCCATGCCACGGATTCCATATAGACATTTTTATACCTCTTTAAATCACTAAAATTGTCGTTTAGATTTGCAACTAAACATTAACACCCATATCATAAGCCTGCTTCATAATGTCAGGTTTATTTTTGATTTCGCCTTTCTCGTGAACTCCCAGACCGTAAATTATTCCTTTTTCGACTGCACCATCAAGACAAAAGGTAAAGCCACGTAGACATTCAACTGTTCGTTGCATATTTTCCATACTGGTATCGGCAGCCGTCAATATGAAATAAAATTCTTTATTTTTAATTTCTTGATATTTGGGGACGGTCCGGTCTATTAGCATTTTAAGCTGACTGCACACCGAATAAAAATATACAGGTGTTGCCAAAACTATTACATCGTATTCTATCATTTTTTCAAGGATTTTATTGGCGTCATCTTTTTTGAAACATTCACCTAACCTGCTACAAGCATAACAACCTATACATGGAGAGATTTTACACTCACCCAAAAAAATCTTTTCAACTTGATGCCCAGCTTCATCTACTCCTGTAAGGAATTGATCGCAAAGTAAATCCGAATTTCCGCCTTTTCTTGGGCTGGATGAAATAATTAATATTTTCTTATGCATAACACTTTATCCCTTCATTTTCGACACTTTTAAGATAAATATAGCATAAAATTACGGATATTGTCTACTATCATTATTATCAATTAATCCCTACCACCAAACTTCTGCTGCTGATTTCCGCTGCTTTTCAAGTTCGTTCTTTTCTCTTGCCGAAATAGTACCATTTAACTCTTTGAAACGTAAGCAACAATCATGCCACATATGCGGCAATAGCATTATAAACACAATGATTGTCATAACAATTGTGATTACCGATATAGAAATATACAGTATGTGCTTTATTTTTTCTTTATCCACGCTATCCCCTCCATTTATACTATTTACAACATTTAGAACAAGATTCTAAATCTGCCTCCTTAATTTCTTCCTCATTTATCTTTATTTTAGATTTTTTCAAATATTGGCAGCCCTCTTTATGATAGCATTTACCTGTTTTAGTTCTATAAAGCTGTTCTGATGTTTTCTTATTCTCTGATACCGATACACTATTTACTATTTGGCTGTTGTCTATACTTTTAACTTCAATTGTGTATCCACCCAGCAATATTAAACTTATAACTCTGCATAAAATTACTCCTGCCACTCTCTTTGCAAAATTTCTTTTTTTGATTTTCATTATATGCCCTCCCTTCAATAAAAACCTACATTACCCCAATAATTTTTCTTAATTAAAATTATAATCTATGTGCAATAAATAATCAATACAGTTAGATTATTTTATAAGCTATTGGTAAATATTAATATTTACTAGTAGGTGGTAATAATGAAAGCTAATATAACATTTGATATTGGTAATCGGATAAGAGCTGAGCGTGAAAGGTTTAAATATACAAGGGAGCAGCTTGCTGAACTAATTAAAATATCTCCTCAGTTCTTATCAAGTATAGAAAATGGTTCAAGAGGTATGTCATTTAGTACGTTACAAAAAATTTGTGAGGTACTAAATGTGCCGGCTGACTATATTCTTTTTGGGAAAATGATGGATAATAATATAGATGAAATAAATAAGTTAGTTTCAGGTATTGATAAAAGATATTTGCCTATCATTGAAGATTTAATTCGTTCTTATATTAAAACAATTGTGTTGACTAAAAATTTGAATAGTAATTCAGATAACAGTGATGAATAATAGTTTTAATAATTAAAAAACCTTATATAAAATATCAAACCGCAAGGCAGTACAAATCTTGCGGTTTTTGTCATTATTGAAATATTAAATATCTTCAATTTTAGCATGGCTTTGCTGTTTTTCGCTATAAACAACTACTTCATCGAAAACCTTTGTGGAATTAGACACCATCATACCTGCATTATATAATTTATAAATTTCATCTACGGTCATCCATCTAGCTTCTTTTACCTCGTCAGTAGTGGCATTTTTTAAATTTATTTCACCATCATATTTAAACAGCCATACATCTCGTATGTCATTAAAAACTTTTCCACCAATAATTTTACGCACTTCTGAAAAAATAAACTTACCCATCTCAGGTGTTAAGTCTATCCCTACTTCTTCTTTTGCCTCTCGAATTGCTCCGTCAATACTGCTTTCATCTTTTAGAACTGAACCACCCACACACTCATATTTAAGTGGATTTGAAGGCCTATTTTCAGATCTTTGAGAAATCAAATATTTTCCATCAGAATTTTTAATCCATACATGAACAACCAAGTGATATTTATCTTTAGGCAATGCATCTCCTCTTATATGTGTTTCTCCAGTTTTAACTCTATTTTCGGTATATAAATCCCATAATTCCATTTTAATTCTCCTAGCATAATTTTTTGTATTGTAATTATATCAAACTCATCCGTCAAAATTTAAAGCTAAATCTTGAAATTCACTAAAAAATTTACTTACGTGGTACCCATCACACGAGGCATGATGGACTGAAATAGAGACCGGCAATAAAAATTTTTCGTTATTTTCGAAAAAACGTCCTACCATGACAAATGGTGGTAACCAGACAACATCGTTGGTAGGGGGACAATCAAAACTTGTAAAACTGCTCCATGGAAGTGAACTCATGTCAAAACAATTTGGTGGGAACATTCCTTTGGCAGCCATACTGCGTTTCTCGCCGTAGATGTTAATATCATTAATAAAGTTATCGTAAAATATTTTGAAATCCGCTGAATATTCTGTCCATAATATTGAGAGTCTCTTATCGCTTTCGTGAAATATTGGATAACGAGGATGCACTACATCATAAATACCTAAATTACCTTCTTCGTCATAATTCATTTTAAATTCATCATTTGCGTTTACTACTTTTGAAACAATATATGTAAAAACAGGATAATGCCTAAGCTTATTTTCTTTAATTATTTTGATTAATCCGGTCACATCAATATTCATAGTCATATTAATTTTGCACCGGTTTTTTGTTGTAAACCAAGTGTAGTTTTCTTTTCTACTCCAATTATCAATATCAATTTTTTTAAAGTTCATAACATTTTAGCCTCCAATAATTTGTTACTTTAAGTTCTTGGTCAAGTATATCATGTCAATTAGCCTTATACCTTGTTCATATATGGGCTTCTCATAATTATCCACGAAGAAGTTTTTGACTTTATGTGACTTTCTAAATCCACATCTTTCGTAAAACGAAATCACCGAAAGACTATCGCCTGTCCCTACCTGTAAGATTTTAAATTTGTTTCTATATTTATCTTCAATGAATTTTATCATTTTCTTGCCGTAACCCTGATTTTGACATTTGGGAACGGTTACGATATTTTTTATTTCCAAAACGTCATTACCCTCGTTTGTAACTATACAAATATTCTTAATTCCATTGTCGTCCAAAAGATACATTTTTCCACGTTCCAAATATCTATTAATCATGTTTTCGGATTCATCTGCAATTAGCAACAAGTCCATATAGCACTTTTTATTTTCTTTTACTTCTGATATGAACATAAATTTAGTCCTGATAATTTTTAAGATTTATTATTTTATCTGCCAGATTGCTATAAAAATCAGCTTCATGGGAAACAAGAATTAAACTACCTTCCCAATTTATAAGTTGCTCTTTCAATACTTTTTTTGCATCTGCATCCAGATGGTTCGTTGGCTCATCTAAAATTAAAAAATTTGATTTTGTATTCACTAATATACACAACTTAACTTTTGACTGCTCACCACCGCTTAGAGTTTCTATTTTTTGAGCTATGTTTTTCGCCATTACTCCACACCGAGCAAGTTCTTTTCTGGCATCACGTTCAGAAAACTTAGGAAATTTTTGTAGCACAACTTCTAAAGGGGTTAAATCCGAATTTCCCCATGCTAAATCTTGCTGAAAATATGAAAGTTTTATATAATCAGCGAATTTAAAATTTCCTGAAATAGAAGGAATTAGCCCCATTAGTGTTTTTAAAAGTGTAGATTTACCTATTCCATTAAATCCTGTAATTACGACTTTCTCTCCTGATTTTACTTCAAACGTAATTTTAGGCAGTAACGCTTTATTGTACCCGATTTCTAACCCATGCACTTTTAAAGCCTTTTGACCTGAAATAGGGAGTGAAACCAATCTAAAATTTGGCTTAGGCGGAGTTTGAGGCGGAGGCAATTTATCCATCTTTTCAAGTATTTTTATTCTAGACTGTGCTCGTTTTGCAGTAGATGCCCTAGTCCTGTTTTTGGCAATAAATTCTTCATGCTTTTTAATTTCTTTTTGCTGAGACTGAAACTCACGAATATAACTTTCTTTTCTAAGTTGTTTCACGTTTAAAAATTTATCAAAATTACCACTATACTTTGTAATTTTCTGAAATTCTATATCCAAAATACAATTTGTAACTTTATTAACAAAGTCAAAATCATGAGATACAAGCATAAAAGTGCCCTTAAAACTTTTCAGATATTCTGAAAGCCAATCTATATGTTCTTTATCAAGAAAATTGGTAGGCTCGTCTAAAAGCAGTACATCCGGATTCTCTAGCAAAAGTTTCGCCAAAATTACTTTTGCACGTTGTCCGCCACTTAAATTTTCAAGCAGAGTATCCATACCAAGTGGAGTAATTCCCAAGCCACTTGAAATTTTTAAGATAGTGCTATCTATTTCATAAAATCCGCTGCTAGTGAGCAAACTTTGATAATTAGATGCTTTTTCTAAAATCTTATCATCTGTATTATTGGCCATGTTTTCGTAAATACTGTTTAATTCCTCTTCTATCTGATATAAATCATTAAATGCGGTTTTTAAATATTCAAATATTGTAAGGTGCTTATCGATCTTTGCGTATTGATCCAGATATCCAATTTTAATATTTTTTTGCCATCGTATATCACCTGAATATTGTATAATATCTCCAACAAGTAAGCGTAATAAGGTTGTTTTTCCTGTCCCGTTTTGGCCTACAATTCCCATGTGTTCGCCCTTAAACAATTCAAAGGTAGCATTGTTATATAAAGCTTTTTGCCCAAACGAATGTGTTAAATTTGTCACTTCCAAAATTCCCATAGTTTACCTCCTTAAAATAGCAAAACAAAAGGCTGCGGCGAAACATCGTCCACAGCTTTAAAATTAAAAAATCGATCAACAAAATAAGGTACAAACTACCTCAAATTAACGACCGATGAGATTTATATAATTTAGCTTTGTATGATGTCTCATCGATATTCAAAATACAAAGCTACTTCAATTGTTGATTTCATGTGCATCACCTTATATTTATAATAATATATTAAACACAAAACGTCAACTTCCTTTGTTACCCATGTAAGTAGATACTGTTTTTACCACAAATTTTCCAGACCTTTAAGCATACGTTCTTTTCTTTCTTTTTCTATACCACAGTATTTAAGAGTCATCTTTTCAGAACTGTGATTTAAGATGTCTTGAAGTGTAGCAAGTGCTGTCATATCATTTTTGTGTATTTGCAAAAACCAATAGGCAAAGGTTTTTCTTAAAAAATGCGTTGAACAATGATATGGAAGTCCTAAATTTATTGCCATTGTATTGAATATACTTCTTACAGAGGATACATCTAGCGGATTGTTTTTACCTTTTTGACTTTTAAAAACATATTCATTGAGATTGTGATATCCGATTTTTCTTATATAAAGCGTTATAGCGGTTTTTATGTTTTCACTTATGGGCATTTTTCTCCGCTTTTTTGTCTTTTGCTCCACAATATCAATCTCTCTTTTCCACGAGTAATCTTCGTTAAAAAAATCATAAAATTTTAGATTTAGCAAATCGCCACAGCGGTATCCTGTTGTAATACCTACAATAAACAAACAATAGTTGCGATATTCTTTCCTATCAAGAAAGTATTTTTTGATTTTTTCTATTTCCTCCAATGTTTTTACGGAGTCTGCGGCCTGTGCTTTTGGCTTGCCTTGACTTGTAAAATTAGATTTTAGGGTATTATTTTTAGCTTTTTTTACCGGAAAATCAATAATATTTTCTTTAGAATTTTTGCACGAATAATTCCCTATACTTTCAAATGTTAATTGTGCGTATATAACAATCACTCCGTTAGCTTATTGTATAATAATTATATCATAAACCTATATATAAGTCATTAAATTGTGGCAACTATACACCATAGATATGAACTCATATAATTGTTATTTTTTAGTGATTTCGACAAAATATGCACAACAAAAATAATCGCTCTATTTCTTGACAACCTTCGGGATATTAGAGCGATTTTTTATTACTTCATTATCATCTATTCTAATTAGTGCAGTAAAAATATGATTATAACGCTTGTTTTGAAACATTTTTGTGCTGGTAAGCTGACCTTTTACTTCTATTTTCCCGATTAATCAGAATGTTTGCAGAAGTATTTTTCTATGTTTTGTGTGAGTGAAGTTGGGAGTTTGTGAGAGGGTTACTTTTATTTATATGCTCGATTTTTGGCCCCTTTTTGTTGTTAAATATCCCCCCTAAATACTGAATTTTATCAAAAAATCCCGTCTTAAGTAATTAGTCGGGATTTTCCGGTTTACTGTGCTTTGGAGCAGTTCCGCCGGGGAAAAACTTTTTTAATTTTTTGTTGCTTCTTCCTGTGTTTAGCTGTGCTGAAGATTTTAAAAAATAAACAAAGGTTTACACGTTGCCACCGGTCAAGCTGGAACACCTCCGGATGTTCCGTGTTCTTTGGTTCCTTCGGGTTTTCCGGGTCTTGCTCTTGCTGATGCTTTACCGGTCAACCTGCAACACTTCCGGATGTTCTGATTTTTGCTCTTTCTGTTCTTTTAAAAACTCGTCAAAACTTTTCCCGGTGTCTCGTTCGATTTTTTCTTTAATTGCTTGTACTATAAAACTACTTCTTGTATATGAAAGGTGTTTACAATGACTATCGAGAATACTAACTATATTCGGTTTTATTTGTAAATTAATTTGTTTATAAGCAGTTTTATTATATTTGTTTTTTGCTTTTGTGCTTGATGTGCCCATGATTAATACCTCCATATTAATATACTTATATTAGTATATTATATTTTTTAAACGAACTTGTCAAATTGTAGCTTATGTACAAAATATTATACTTGTATAAGTATACAATCTATGTAAAAAATATTGACTTTATACTTATATAAGTATATAATATAAGAGTAATCAATCAAAGGATTGAGAGGAACTTGAAAACTAAATAAGCGGCGAACAGTGCAGACCTTCGGCAAGACTGGAACTTGTGACAATCTCTTAAAAGTTACCGATTCAACGTAAGGGGCGAGCGAGTACAGGATTCAAGATTTCGGGCGAAAGGTTGCACTGTATAAGTGATATGTATTAATAAGGAGTTAAAACCAATGGAATATTTTAACAGCTGTAATTGTATTGAAGAACTCAAAAAGCAATATAGAACTTTATGTTTTAAGTATCACCCTGACATAAACAAAAGCCCGGAAGCGGTTCAAATAATGCAAGTTATTAACAATGAATACGATGCTTTATTTGAGAAGTTAAAAAATGTATTTAGGAACCAAAACGGCGAAATCTACACGGATAAAAAACCGGTTAGCGAAGCTCCGGAGGACTTCCGAAAAATCATAAACGAGCTAATAAAGCTAGAGGGCCTCACGCTTGAATTAATGGGGCGGTGGATTTGGGTATATGGTGAAACAAAGCCACACAAAGAAAAATTAAAAGAATTAAATTTCAGATGGTGTAAAAATAAAGGGGCTTGGAGTTGGCATCGCCCGGAAGATTTCACGGTGTCACGGGGTAAATATACCTTAAACGACATTCGGGAAAAATACGGCTCGACTACTTACGAGAAAAACAAATCGAAAAAAGGAATTGACGCAAAGGCAAGTTAAAAGCATAAAGGGCGGTTATAACTGTAACCGCTCACCATCTACGACATTTTTACACTATCACAAATAAGCAAAATAAATCAATACAAATTTAAAGGAGCTTAAAAAATGAACACTCAAAAAATTAAATTAAGTCAAACAAATTTAGAAGTAGAAGGGCAGCTGAAGGAATACGCAAACCAAAACAAATTAACAAGATACGTCTTTAAGGATCTTCTGAAAAATAGCGAATCATATAGCGGCGAAACATGGCTACACCGTTTAAAAAATCGCTGTGAGGACGTATCACACGGTTGTATTACCGGGATAGTGTCAAGTTTAATATATTATACAGACACAGTCGCATTTTTTAAGAAGTACAAAAACGAAATAAGAGAGATATTGAAAGAGCTTGCGACGGATTGCGGAAGCGACTATGTATATAACAATATACTTGAGGGCGATATATTTATCGAGGACGTATTTACACAAAATAAGCTAGCATGGTTAGGGTATGAAGAAGTTAATTTTAGGATTTTATCGATATTAGAAGATATAGAAGAATAGAGAAAAGAGCGGTTAATGCATCGCTCAAAATCCTTAGCACTTTATGTAGAAATGACTTCGGAGATATAGAAGTAGATGCTGAATTTATTCAGAAAAACGCTAAAAAAGATTTATTGATGATAGGAATGAATAGAAGGAGATTTTATAATAATGAATAAATTTTTAGGCAAATTAGTAATGACAAGAGAAATAAACGATTGTATTGCAGACGATGAAAATTTTGCGAAAGAGGTTTTAAAAGCATTAACACGATATAAAAATCATGACTGGGGCGAGATGTGCGAAGAAGATAAACAGATGAATGATGAAGCCATAAAAAACGATAATGATAGAGTGTTTGCAGCGTATGAAACATCACAAGTAAAAATTTACATAATAACCGAATATGATCGAAGCTATACCACGATTTTATTTTCGTATGAATATTGATTAGAAAAAAGTAATAATGGCAAGTATAGAACAGTAAACGCTTTATGAATTTTACAATAGGGAGGATTAATAAAAATCATGCGTTATATTTCAGAAGCTAAAAATATTTATATTAAAGATTGGTACACAAAAAAATATCCTGATGATGAGCTGGGGCAGAATTTAAAAGATAATCTCAATTTCTATGACTTATTTGAAGCATTAGACGATTATAAAGACATATATAAATTTGCTGGTATAGACGATAGCTTGATCCGAGAACGCTTGTTCGAGAAATTAAGCGAAATAATGGGATGTGATTATGATGAAGTTTTTGACCAATGGATGTTGGCAAAAAGATATCACTAGCAGCGGATCAGAAAACAATTAAACAGATAAGGAGACAAAAAAATGAACGCTTGTAAAGTATTAGAGTTAATAGAGCTTAATAAAATAAAAGTTTTAAAAAATTGCGCTATTGAGGAAATAAAGCAATGCGAAATCAAATTAAAAAATGGAGTTTCAGAACTACAACGATATAAATTAGCATCAAAGTATTTAAAAAAAGTACATAAGAGTACTTCTGATGAAAGCTTTTATACAGCATGGACGGAAGAAGGTTATCAATGCTTTTGTGATGGATATACGGGGTTTTTACTTAAAAATCACATACCTGGAATTAATGTTTCATGTCAAGATAAGTTTTCACTTTTGGAAATATACAAAAATCTCAAATGCAATAATTATACAGAGTTTAAAATTGATTTTAATGATGTAAATGCACAACTAAAGATGAGCAAAGCTCAAAAGATAAAAACTTGCAGATACTATGTAAATGAAAAATGTTATAACGCTGCTTATATAATGGATTGTTTTAAAATTTTAGGAGGAAAGGAAGTAACATTCACACAGCCAACTTCAAATAAAAAAATGTCTCCGGCGATATTGGAAAATAATAATGGAATAGCTCTTTTAAGTCCAATAAAAGAACCTAAAAATAATAAATGCAACTGATGATATTTTAGTTTTTAAAACAGACAAAACAAAAGACCGTCTATCTACTCCACAGACAAACGGTAGAAACAAAACCACCTATAAAATCTCGTAAAAAATTATAAGGGCTTGCTATTTAATTATAACATAGCTTGCCCTAAAAGGAAAGGACAAGTCTTAAAATGAGGATAATAACAAAAGAATTTAGAGTTTATAAGTATGAAGAACTGAGGGAAAAAGCAAAAGAAAAAGTAAAACAGAAGTATATCGGTCACCTAGATCCGTATGATTTTACATACAACGTAATGGAAGATTTAAAAAATATAGGGCTGCAAAATTTAAGACCATATTATAGTTTGAGTTATTGTCAGGGTGATGGATTGTGTCTAGTGGGGCACATAGATTTTGATGAAATAAGTCCGGAACTCAAAAAAATATTTTGCAAAGATTTTCTCCTTTCGGATCATAAAATTTTTAAAAGTTTAAAGGAATATAGTCGGATAGAATTTAATCATATAGGAAAATACTATCACAAATATTCAGTAGAAATAGACGTTTATCTTGACGGAAATTTAAACACAAAGAAATATCAAAATCATAGAAAAATCGCAAATAAACTAATAGAGAACATAACAGACTGGTACATGGATAAATGTGATGAGTATGAGAAGTGGGGATATGAATTTTTTTATGGCATATCAGATGAAGAATTACAAGATTTTTGCGATGGCATGGAGTATGAATTTTTAGAAGATGGAACTATTTTTAATTAAAGGAAGGGCGATCTTAAATGAATATATTAAATAAATTTGAAAATTTTGAGATAAAACAAGAAGATAAAATATCAAAAGAAGATAGAGAACGTTGCGAAAAAATACAAGCTATATACGAACAAACATTATCAACATATAAAAAGTGGTACGATATATACCACGAAACTAAAGATTGTATCGAAAAACATGATTTTTATAGTTTGGAGCTGAATGATTTATCAGTATGTAAAAATATAGAAAGTTTACATAATGGCCTTATATCAAGCATTTATTCTTATTTTACAGCGAAATATAACATAGACATTAATAAAAATTATGATAAGGAAAATGATTTTAATTATAACTATTCTAATAAAACTATAAACACATCTCCAATAGACTATAAAATATATGTGGATGATATTTTAAGGCAGTTAAACGGATTTGACTTTAAAAGTCTACGAATAAAGCAATTAAAAGAGAAAATAAAAGATATTTGTAAATATGGTTATGGTAGTAATGAGTGGAGAGTCGAGATAAAAGGAAATACAATAAAATTCAACGATTTACTTTATTGGGGATATCTGGGAATGGAAATCGGAAAACTTTTAACGATAGAATCAGCATTAAGCTGGTTCGAATTTGGGAAAGAAACGAAAATCCCGGAATTTAATCAAATAAGAACTAGATATAACATAGAATGGCATGAAATAAATCCTTGTATGGAATTAAGCACAAACAAGATAAAATCTATAAAATTTTTTAAAAATGGTAGGATGGATATAAAATTTTCGTCTCCTGAAATTGCACGGCAATTTATATCTGAATGGTGTGGGTATCCCTTAGTTGATGAAGCATAGAAGGAGAAGAAAAAGATGAAATATAAAATAGAATCTCAAATAATTCCCAAAGACTTCAGATCAAACATAAATGAAAAAATCATACATATTATAAGCAATAATTTGGATGAGGGGAAAACCGGAATAACCAAAAACGATATATTTAACAGCTATACCGGCAAAGGCGGACTACATAACTTAAATTATAACGATTATAACAATTATTATGCTTATAAGAAGGACAAGCAGGAGATTGAACAAGGACAATTTTTCACACCATATAATCTTGCGGACTGGATAATAAATTGCTTGAAACCTAAAGAGACGGATTTAATCGCAGACTTAACGTGTGGACATGGGGCATTTATAAACAGTGCCCCGAACGGGATAAATTTTTACGGATGCGAACCTGATTATAATTCTTACATAGTAGCAAAATATCTTTATCCTGGTGCAAAGTTAGTCAATAAAGATATTAGAGAATACCATCCCAAAGTATCATTTGATTATATTGTCGGTAACCCTCCATACGGATTGAATTGGAGAAAAGACAGTTCAGTTTATTCAAGCGAATTATATTATTGCATAAAGGCTCACAAGCTTTTAAAACCTTGCGGAATATTAGCAATCCTAAAACTCAAAAATATCTGGCTGTTTGTTTAGAGCATATAAACCGATATAAAAATCAAGTGAAACCTTCCTATGTTAATTATGATGAATGGATAAAAATAACCAAATCTGATGTTTTAAAAAAGCTAAAAGATACGTTAAAGCTGCAAAATTCCCGAAATTCAAAGCAAAACAAATTAATTAAAGACAAATATAATTTAAGACTGAACGATTTAAAAATACCGATATATAAGGCGGTAACAGAGAATTATTATCCATTTGAAAACACTAAATATAAAAAGCTAATAGATAAGAAAATAAAACAATATAATATTCAATCTCTTAATTTCAATAGAATGAAACCTGATATCAAGATAGAAAAATGGCTAAAAGATTTTAAATTAGAGAGTGACAGCGAAATTATAAAACTCAACGAGATCCAATTACACGATACAAATTTGTTTTTGCAAAAGCCTTATGCGTTTGTACAGTGGGAACAAGGCTCCGGAAAGACCATAACAGGACTTGCACAAGCTGAATACAGACTCGAACACAATAACGTAAGAAATGTATTTATTGTAAGCACGGCGATAGCTATCAAAACTAACTGGAATGATGTTTTAAGGGCATACGGAAAAAATTTTTGCACAATAGAAAAGCTGGAGAACATAAAAGACATTAAAAGAGGTCAATATGTAACAATAACGCTTAATATGCTCTGTAAGTATCACAAGCAAATTAAGAAGTATATAAAAATGCAGTCGCAGAAGGTAATGTTGATACTTGATGAATCAGATAATATAAGTTGTACATCTTCAAAACGTACAAAAGCAGTTTTAAATGTTTTTAGGAGGGTGAAATATAAACTTATTATGACCGGCACAAGCACAAGAAATAATATAGCTGAAATAGTACCTCAAATAGAGCTTTTATATAATAATTCTTATAACATGATAAGCACAAATGAATACATTTTTAGACGTAGTAAGGACAAAAATAAGACGGAGTTATGTATGGAGATAAACGATTATAAAAACAAACCTATTCCGGCTTATACTAAAGGATACAAGTTATTTAAAGAAGTATATTTTGTTACATATAAAAATAGCATTGAAACAAATTTGCTTAAAATGGTACTTGCTAAAAACAGATTCAATTCACTTATGAAAAATCAAGAACTGGCAGATGAGGAAATTGAAGAAAAATTCGGAGTAGATTCTAATATGCTCAAGAATCTGATGTATAAAGAAAAAACCGAAGGTGGAGTAAAAATACGTTGGGGAGAACAGCACGTAAGTTAATAAAGGGGGAATTACAGTTTATGACCCAAAAAATAAATTATATTAAAAATAGTGATGAACTTGCCGCCAATTTAAAAAAGGCAAGAGAAAAAGTAGGACTTACACAGAAACAAGCCAGTAAAATAGTGAATATTGAAAGGTCCAGTTTGAGTTATTATGAAATAGGAAGATGTTTACCGTCTATATTTACATTGATTAGATTAGCAAAAATTTACCATGTCACTATTAATTCATTGATAACAAAAGAATAAATTATAGATTTATTATATTTCATATTGCTAATAAAGCTAATATGGAATATAATATTAGCATTATTAGCGAGAGTAGGTGTATATAATGACAGGATATGACAAACTTGATGAATTATTAAAAAGAGAAAACGGTATTATAAGAGTGAGAACAGCCCGAAAGCATGGGATTCATCATTCTTATATACAAAATTATGAAAATATGGGAAAGATCGAAAGAGTATCACGAGGAATTTACATTGCTGCCGATACTATGGAAGATAAGATGTATATTTTAAATCTACAAAGAAATAAAATCGTTTATTCACATGAAACAGCTTTATTTCTTCATGGATTAACAGATAGAGATCCTTTGTCTTATGATGTAACCGTACCAACTGGCTATAATACTAAAAATCTTATCAATGAAGGAATAACAGTGTATTCAATACAAAGCGATTTATACAGTTTAGGAAAAACAGAAGTAAAAACTCTTTTTGGAAATAAAGTTAGATGCTATAACTTAGAAAGAACTATTTGTGATATTTTACGTAGCAGAAACAAGGCAGATAAATCTGTAATGTTAGATGCAATAAAGAGGTATAGCAGATTAAAAGAGAAGAATTTAAACAGATTAATGGACTATGCAGAGAAGTTTAGTATAAAACGAATTGTCAAAAACTATATGGAGGTATTATTGTGAAAAATTCCATGCAGTTAAAAGCAAAAATAAAAAATTTATCTCATGAGAAAAGAATAGCTCACGAGATAATTTTAAGAAATTATATGTTAGAAAGATTATTAGAGCGAATATCATTATCTAAGTATAAGGATAATTTTATATTGAAAGGTGGTATGCTAATAGCTGCTATGCTAGGGATAGATGCACGCTCAACACTTGATATGGACGCCACCATAAAAGGACAAAATCTTTCTGAAAAGCAAATAAGAGAAGTATTTGAGGACATTATTAATGTAAAAATAGATGATAATGTTTCCATGAAATTAATTAAAATAGAAGATATAAGAGAAGAAGCAGAATGTCCGGGATTGAGAATTTCAATAGAAACGGTGCTGGATAAAACTAAACAAACACTACAAATAGATGTAAACAACAGGCGATATAATAACTCCAGAGGAAATAAATTATAGTTTTAAACTAATGTTTGAGGATAGAAAAATAATAATAAAGGCATATAATATCGAAACGGTGCTTTCAGAAAAATTAGAAACGATAATTGTCAGAGGCACAACAAATACGAGGATGAGAGATTTTTATGATATATATACTCTATTATCGTTTTTAATCAATCCAGCGTACAATGGGATCACCCAGAAAATCCTTATACCACATATACCACGCATAACAAAGTAGTTTTGAATCGAAGTTTTCAAAATCTCCATTTTTAGCACAAATTTGCCTTGAACTATTTACATAGACATATTTGGGAGGATAAGTTTTAAAAAATAAATTTCTTGCTTTACCTTCTAAAAACTGAATTTTTAATTACATGATACTTACCCCGCCCGGATTTAAGTTTTCAATCGACTTTTTAACAAACTCAAGAGCAAATTTATAAGGTGGATTTGTTAAGAAACAATCCGCCTTTTCTGTATTTTGCAAAAAATCTATTCCAGAGTTTCCATACCCATAATCATATAAATCTGATGAAATCACGTTATATCCATGCTTTTCTAATGCTTTTGAAATATGTCCTTGTCCGCAAGCTGGTTCGTGTATAGTTTCAGGTAAAACTATGCCATCTTCTTTTATTTTTTGTAAAAATAAATTTACAGAATGTGGGTTAGCCCCATAAAAGTCGTGTTTTCCTCGTTCATGGTTTGCATCACGAAAAATTCCGTCTATTATATACCCTGATTTGGAATTTCCAGTCCAGTCTTTCATTTTAAATTCACCTCTCTTGGGAATCCGAATATTTCAAAGAAAAGCGTTCTGAATGTGTCTTTATAATAAAGAGGCTGCGACTCTCTTTGATTATGCGGATTTATTGCGTTTTCTCCGAATTTGAGTCCATCAAGAGTTAATGAGTTAAAATATTTTACTTTTCCGCTTTTCCCTCTGCGGCTTCTTTTTTCAAGATAGCCTTGATTTCTCATTTCGTTATTAAACTCTGCGGTATTGACTTTAAAATCATTTTCTTTTAACAGATTAGTGGCACAATCCATCTCTCGATTTCCGTTTAGTTGGTAGTATGGTAAAAAATCAGTAGGCTGCCCATAAGATTCATAAAATTTTCTATACATCAAATTTTTACTGGCATTATTTACTTTAAGACTGTCTGCCACGATTTCTATTGATTTTACAAGTTCAGAAAAGGGTATTTGATTGTTAAGTTTTCTGCCTTCTTCTATGAATTTACGCATTTTTTCAAAGGCTTCGATATAAGTAGCAGTAAATAAAATTCCCTTTTTACCCAATAATTTATTTGCAATCATATCACAGCCTTTTTTGGTACATAAATAGCATGGTAATTCCCTACCGGTAAGGTCAAGATAAGTGCTTTCGACAAAATATTCACTGACGTTAATTTTTA
>CAQBRY010000035.1 GCA_948762645.1 uncultured Eubacteriales bacterium
ATACATATTGTTTGTATGACATTTACCTAAATGCAAAGAATGTCAAAGGCGAAAAACAACTGATTTTAAAACAGTATCTCTATCCAAGGTGTGTTGAAGAAACCACGTATAATTTACTATTGAAAGTGATTGATAATAATGTTTCAAGGAAAAATCACCTTATTTAACTACCTGTATTCGTCAGATGAATATGCGAAAACTTTTATAAAGAATGTAGAAATCCAGCCAATTTGCAAGACTGATCCACAGTCAAACAGTACGGAAAGTAGCACCAAAGTTTTAGTTATTGTGCCATACAAAACAGATTCAGGTGAAGCATACGTAAACTCAGACAATGATAGAAAGTATTATTTAAAACCTAAAGTGTGGAAAGAAAACGCAGATTATTTCACGATTTAAAGTAGTTTATATTTCATTATTGTCGGAAATCACTTTTAATTATTTTTAATTTATACGCCATAAATTTTTCTCCATTTCATCAGTTTAATACTCTTAAATTTATAATAGCATCTACTTTTCCCATAGGTTTATAGGTTTCTGGAGTATATGCAAAAAGATGAAGCCATACGATTATAATTTTCTTTTCCTAATACTTTAGATAAATTATCAATATCTATATACTGGTTTGGTTTTATTAATCCCTAAAAATATATTTTTTCACCCGTAGAGTCTAAGTATGTCTCAACATTCATAAGATAATTATTAGATGCTGGATTTTGCATTTTTAAGTTTGCTTTAGCACTTTCATTTTTCATCTTAGAAGTAGAATTAATTCCTATTGAAAACATAGACTTTTCTACTTTTTCTTGTGCTTTTTTCATAATCACCCAAAGGTTCAATTTTTGCCTGTATACTAGACGTTTCTTCTATATTCATAATTTCAGGTTTAATTCCTGAAATACATTCATAACTTATCAAAGTAGGTCCGCAATAAAAATATCTCCGTACAGGTTTATCGTTTGTCATTATCCATACACTGTCAAAATCCCAATTCTTAAAATTGGACACTTCTTTTATTTGATCTGTAGATAAAGGATTTTCTTTTTCTGTGTCCGACTGTCCTGAGGTATCTATCATAGTAGCTGTTATTAACGGTTCCATTAGAATTATTACCCACAAATTCCCATTAGAGCTTGACCCTATAACTTTTCCCACATAATAACAATTAAAAGCAGTACCTCCTTGTAGGGTTTCTCCTACTATCTCCCATTGCCACTTGAATGACCTGCAACTCTGCTTTCACAATAACAATTTATTACCGTACCCCATAATTATATCCTGCTATTCTGCCGACATCTATACCCTGAGTATCCAATAATAAACTGATTACCGACTCAGATATAGTGGTATAGTTAGCTCTTCCAATAATTCCTCCATTAGAATTTTCATATCTTTCAATTGTTCCTGGATCATAACAGCGAAAAACATTGTCACTATCAGATCTACCTATAAGAACCCCTACATAATAGCATCCCTTAAAATTAGCATTTTCAACACCTACATTCTTAATAGTTGCCTCTAAAAATTATACCCGAATAAACCTATCTCACTTCTACTAGTAGAATCGGTTTTATTTACATTTCTAATCGTGAATCCTTTGCCATCTAGAGGTCCTGTAAACTTACTACTGGAATTTCAGTATATCCCCTTAAGTCTATATCCACTCCTAAAACATATGATATACTTAAATTATTTCTAATATTATGAAATTCTTCAGGAATAGTAATAATAGTCTCAGCTTTTGTATCTAAAATTACTGTATTTTTAAAAAATATATAAATAGTAAATAAAAAAGCTATAAAAATAAGTATATAAAAGTACTTTCCACAAGATAAATTTCTTTTCCGAATCATATTATTCACCTGAAAATTGCATTTTAAACAATTACAATATAAAGTATAATGTTCTTCAATAAAAACCGTATAAAATCAAAGCAAATTACTATTAATAATCCAATACAATCAACTAATTACCATAATAAGTAAAAGTCAATTTATAAATGCTACGAGACTTAAAAATAATTATACGAATACTACATCTAAATATATTAAGAAAAAATAGTTGAATAGACGGTAATGAAAATAGAATGAATTTTAAAAATTCATTCTATTATATATAAGTTATTTTATTCTTCTGACTTATCCTTATCTAATATAATTAATGGATCAATAAATTTATTATCCTTTTTTATCATCAGGTGTAAATGTGAATCATCCAAAACCTCAGAAGGAACATTTTTTAAGGAACCTATGTCTTGCCCTGGCTTTACTACATCATCTTTATTAACTAAAGTTGTCTCACCTAACCCACAATAATAAGCTGTAAAGCCAAGATCATGTTCTATAGCTAAAGTCATCCCATAAAGAGGATCATCGTATATATCTATAACTTTTCCATCTGTTATAGATTTAATCATGCTACCCTCCTGTGCTTTAAAGTCGGTACCTTCATGTATCCTCCAATCGCTTAAAGTCTTTGAGTAAATAAGGTTATCGTTGCTGAACTCTTTAGTAACCGTATCATTTGTAGGATAAACAATCAAAGGAGTATCAGGCTTTTGAGTTGAAACTTGTTTAACATTTTTGTCAGAAAAGTTTTCTGAATTTAAATTTTTAGAACTACTATTTTTCTTTTTGTCTTTCTTGTGGAAATCTTTGAAGTCTTCATCTGCAATGCACTCAAACTCTTGAGAATCGCTTTTTTTCTCATCATTCACAGCTTTTATATTATTAGACTTACTTTCAGAAAAAGGATGTTTGCTGTCGCTTACATTACAGTAAACTGACCAGCCAATGGCTACAACTGTTAATAAAAATATGCCACACGTAAGATAAAAACTTTTTCCTTTCTTGTTCATTTAAACCACACCTCCAGTAATAGTATGGACAAATACAGTTTTTTATATTCTTATCCATAAAAAAATAGAAGCATAATTTATAAATCCTTTCCAAACTAAAACAAATCTAATCTCTATAAAAGTTTTTATTTTAAATAAATAAATTTTTAATTCTATTCTCTAACAAATCTATTTTTAAAAATATTAATTACTCATATTTCCTTATCATAAATTTTCATATAATATTTTTTGTCGTACTAACACCTCATGCTCTATTTAAGGCAATGAAAAATAGATAAGGAATAGGACAAGCTAATCACGAAATGATTAGAAATGAGGTGTCCAAAATGCAAAGGAGAAGAAAAGACAAAAAATGAATATGGTTGGCAGTAGAGAGAGTCCCTCAGAAAATACGAGGATTTTATGTGCACTCTCGTGAAACCTCAAGTTTTGAGAAATTTTCTCAAAATATACAAAGGTTAAACGTGAAGGTTATGCTACAGATGCTTTGATGGCATATAATTTAATTGACCCTAAAAAGCATATTATTGGTAAAGCTTATACCTATACCATAGAACATACTAACCGACTTTTACGACACTATTTAACCCGTTTTACTCGCAAAACTTATTCTGTTTCTAATCTTTAGACATAATTTTTTATTCTCTTTATCTCTTTTCCTTTCGCCATCTTTTGCCTTCTATCTTTATTTAGCTCTGCCAATAGATAAATTGACTTGAAATAATGAAATATATGTTTTATAATATAATATATAGAATGAATTTTAAGATTTTAATATTTTTATCTAAAAGTATCAAAATTCATTTGTTGACTAAATATAAATATTTCAAAATATAATTTTAAAAGTGTAAAAGAGGGATTACTTTATGAATAGTTTAACATCTAGCTACAGAACATACGTACTAAATGATTTTAGCGCTGTTTCAAAAGCAGTATTCTATATTTTGTTAAAGAGCGAAAACATTAAAGGAAGTTATACAATTTTTGAAAAACTGCCAGTACAAATTAACCCTACAAAAATATCATGTACAGTTGGAGAATCCAGAAATAAGTTTGTTAAAGATATGCAAAGAGAAGCAGAAGCATCCTTAAAATCCCACCAAGAAGGCGATGAAGACAATATGTACGAAATATCCCTTGTCTACGATATTTATGATGAATATAATGTTAGAACTCTGAATGGTATTTCAAATGCTTCTTTCATAAAAGGTGGTATGTCGCTATTCGATGAAAAAACAACTTCTTTAGAAAAATTAAAAATGGCTTCAGGTGATTCTGAAAAATTTGTACTATTTATATGGGGAGATATACAGATTTTTGGTCACATAGAAAAAGTAACAGCTGATTATACTGCATTTTCTAGGTGGGGGAATCCTTTAAAGGCTGATGCTACAATTCATATAAAGAAAGTACACCTAGGCTTTGACAAATTTAAAAAGGGTACTGCCCGACTTCGAAAAGAAAGACAACCACTTGATACACTGGAAATACCAAAGACCATTATAGAAAGTTATCAGAAAGCAGAAAATGCATTAGTTACCGCAGCTGCGGCTATTGATGCTTTAAGATAAAATAAAAAGATACGGCTATATATTTAGAAAAATTGAATAAAATTTTCTAAAACATATGACTTTAAAATACTAATTTCTAAGTAGACTAACAAATATTAAAAAATTAAATTCATAAACCAGGTCATATAGAATTGACTAAATATTAAGGATATATAAAGTAATCATTCATGTATAAGAATCAAAATACTAAAAAAATTATAAGTGCTACTATAATATTATAGCAGCACTTATTAAGTTTAATCAAAACGCAAGTCTTAGTTACAGCCACATCCGCCGCAACCATTGCCGCAGCCACAATCGTCGCCACCACAGCAGCATAAAAGAACTATGATGATTAAAATGATCCAGCAGCAGTTGCCGCCACCAAAAAAGTTATTACCACACATTGTAAGAATTCCTCCTTTTATAGTTTACATTAATATACTATTTCAAACCCTTGAATTGTGTTACAGATATCTTTTAAAAATTTTTTATCTAGGTTATTTAATAAATTTATCCTACTATTATATTCTTATTATGCAAAATATTATAAAAAATGGTTGTATTAGCATTATCTCATTGATATAATGTGATGTGTGGGCGTAGTAAGCTTATAAAATATTAATTTCTATATTTATAAGCATTTAATATCTATTAAGCTAAGCGATCTTTTTCGCTTAATTTATCTCATAATTTTACGCACTAATCATATTAATTTTTAAAAGGAGTGATTTTTTTAAGAAGTTAAGGTATGTATCATCAGACTATGCGCAAATTTTCATTTTTAACAATAAAGGAGTAATATCTAATGAGCGAAACACAAAGTGAAAAAACTGTTAAACCTGAGTTTAACAAAATTCAGTCTGTGCTCTGGCCAGTACACGGGTATGAGATGAAAAAATTTCTTCCTATGAGCATATTAATGTTCTGCATTTTATTCGTATATACCATGGTTAGAGATTTAAAAGACGTTTTTATCCAAAAATACGCTACATGCGGAGGAACCGAACTTATTCCTGTTCTTAAATTATGGTTTGTTATGCCGGCAGCATTTTTAGTAGTTATGCTTTTTACCTTTTTAGTAAATAAATTTGGAACCAAGAATACATTTTACATAATGGTAAGTATATTTATGGCATTTTATGTAATATTCTTATTCGTCCTTTTTCCAAACGCAGATTCTTTACATTTAAGTGCAGAAAAAGTAAAAAGTATGCAACAGTCTGCACCGGGAGTGTTCTTTTACGTAATACCTTGTCTTACAAACTGGTCTTACACACTTTTTTACATTTTCTCTGAAATTTGGGGAACAATGGCTATATCTTCTCTATTTTGGCAATTTGCTAACCAAATCACGAAGAAAAACGAAGTTAAAAGATTTTTTGGTTTATATGCCTTAATTGGTAATATCGGAGTATTTTTATCCGGTACTGCTCTTAATGAGATGTCAAAAGTAAGTGGAGATGCTTTTGATAAAAATGTTAAAATATTAATTGGATTTTGTATATTTTTCTGTGTTGCAAGTATGGCTATATATTATTACATTCACAATGTAATTATGACAGATCCAAGATTTTATGATCCATCAGATGTAAAAGTTGCCAAAAAGAAAGAAAAAATGGGCGTAATGGATGGTATTAAATTCTTATTTACATCTCCATATCTATTACTAGTTTGCGTTTTAGTTCTTGCCTACGGTATTTCTATTAACTTTACAGAAGTCGTATGGAAAGAACAAATGAGAGCAACACTTACAAATGCAAATGACTATAGCGGTATGATGGGTAGACTTTCCCAGTTTACAGCTATATTTACAATAACCGCTACATTATTAAGTACAAATATCTTAAGAAGATTTAGTTGGAAAATAAGTGCCATAATCACTCCTATGATGATGTTAATTCTTGGTGGAGCATTCTTTGCACTTATAGTTTATGGAAAAATGGGCGGAACATATTTATTTGGTATGTCAGTGCCGTTCCTGGCAATATGGATAGGACTTTTCGTAGATGCACTCGTAAAGAGCGTAAAATACTGTTTATTCGATTCAACAAAGAGTATGGCATATATACCTCTTGATGCAGATACAAGAGTTAAAGGTCAAGCAGCAGTTGAGGTCATCGGAGGACGTGCAGGAAAAGCCGGTGCTTCTGCTATAAATTACACATTAACAAATGTTATTTCTGTAGGAAGCAAAATTTCAGCTCACTTAGGTATTATTATTCCAATATTCGCCGTAACTGTTGTTGGATGGTTAATGTCGGTTATAGGGCTTAGCAAGAAATATGAAGAAAAAGTAGCTGAGCAAAGTAAATAATTTATTATAGAAAATTAAAAAATAATCCGTATATAAATATTTATATACGGATTATATTTTATTAAATTCAAAATCTAGTATAATACTTTAATATTATATCACAACAACTACATTTAAACCATTATTTAATGATACTTTCATAGCTAAAATAGAAGTTCCATTGCTTGAATAATCTGGACGTTGATTTCCCGGTGTTAAAAATTGATCTATCAATTCTATAGTATATTCCCTATTTAACGGGCAAGGTATACGAACTATTTCTGAAAAATTAGCAATGTTGCTCAAATCAATATTAACACCTCTAAGTCGAGCTATCTGAGCAAATGTACGTGTGCGATCCTCGAAAGGTAATCTATTAAATAAATTTAACATTTTTGTACGCCAAATTTCAACCGGATTTACACTTTGTCTTAAAAGTCCTGATATACACAATAACATGTATTCTCCATTTAATCTAAATATTTGATTTCTTATTTGGATCACCTCATCAGGCGGAACAGCCATTACTGAATTATTAAATCCAATTCTGCACATTCCTAATAAGGAAATAGCTAATGCTGCAGATAAAAACTTTTTATTCATGTTTATACTCCTATATCACTGATTTTTATAAATAATATTAATTAATATATTAAAACAAACTAACAAGTCAATACAATTTATATAATACTAGATAAATATATAAAATAAATTAAAATGGAAGCAAATTATATACTCTTTTTCTAAAACAAATATATTAAATCCTCAACTATTTTTTATGCAATCCTTTAAATCCATCTTTTAAAAGTACAGATCTATTAAAAATTAATTTTTCCTTTGTACTATCCTTATCTAAACAAAAATACCCTGTTCTCATAAACTGATAAGGCTCCAATACCTTAGCATCCCTTAAAGTACTTTCAAACTTACATCCCTTAAGAATCTCTAAAGAATTAGGATTAATATTATTTATAAAATCCTCTTCTTCTACTTCGGGGTTTGGCGATAAGAATAGATTTTCGTAAAGCCTTACTTCACCATCTAAACAGTTCTTTGAGTCTACCCAATGGATCGTACCTCTTATTTTTCTTCCGTCCGAAGCTATTCCTCCTCGGCTATCCTTATCATATTCCGCATAAACTTCTATTATTTCGCCTGATTCATCCTTTTTACATCCCGTACATTTAACTATATATGTGGATTTCAGTCTTACTTCGCCTCCGGGAAAAAGTCTAAAATATCCTTTTACAGGACTTTCCATAAAATCTGTTTTTTCAATATATAATTCTCTTGAAAATGTGATTTTTCTCTTTCCTTTGGTCTCGTCATTAGGATTATTTTCTATTTCAAATTCTTCTACTTTATCTTCAGGATAGTTAGTTATAATGAGTTTTAATGGCTTTAGGACTGCCATAGCTCTATTAGCTTTTATATTAAGGTCTTCCCGCAAACAATGCTCTAGAAAACTATAATCTACCGTACTTATGACTTTGGATACTCCTATTCTATCACAAAAATTACGTATAGACTGCGGTGTATATCCACGTCTTCTAAGACCACTTATAGTTGGCATCCTCGGATCGTCCCAACCTGACACAATTCCATTTTCAACAAGTTTTCTAAGTTTCCTCTTACTCATAACGGTATAGTTTATACCAAGTCTTGCAAATTCTATTTGTCTTGGTTTACATTCGCAATCAATCTTATTAACTACCCAATCATATAGAGGACGATGATCTTCAAATTCTAAAGAACAAAGAGAATGTGTTATTCCTTCAAGTGCATCTTCTATTGGATGAGCATAGTCATACATTGGATATATACACCACTTATTACCTGCTTTATGATGATAAGCTCTATTTATTCTATAAAGTACAGGGTCTCTCATATTAAAATTTCCGGAAGATAAATCAATCTTGGCTCTAAGGGTCATGCTTCCGTCTTGGAATTCCCCATCTCTCATACGTCTAAACAAGTCTAAATTTTCTTCTATTGGTCTATCTCTATAAGGACTAACAGCAGATTTTTTTAAATCACCTCTATTATACCTTACCTCTTGAGCTGATAAACTACAAACATATGCTAAGCCTTTTTTTATAAGGCAAACAGCAAATTCATACATCTTTTCAAAATAATCCGACGCATAATAAAATCTATTCTTCCAATCAAATCCAAGCCATTTTATATCCTCTTTTATGGACTCTACATAAACTGTGTCTTCCTTAGTAGGGTTCGTATCATCCATTCTTAAATTACAAAGCCCATTAAATTTCTTTGCCATACCAAAATCTATACATATCGCTTTTGCATGACCTATATGAAGGTATCCGTTCGGTTCGGGAGGAAATCTTGTATGTACCGTTTTCCCATAGAACCTTCCTCCTTCTGAAATGTCATCTTTAATATAATCGTATATAAAATTACTGCTTTCACTACTATCATCACAAATAATATTTTCTTCCATATTACCTATCTCCTTCATTTTCAAGCTTATTTATACCAAAATCTATTCTATTTATTGATTCATCTTTTCCAAGTATATCAAGTATCTCCACAGCTCCACCCGGCGTTACTAATTTTCCAGATACAGCTATCCTCACCGGCCACATTAAAGTACCGTTTTTCAGCTTCATCTCCTTAGCCATGTCTATTAGTAAATCATGTATAGACTCATGATTCCAAATATCAAGTTTTAAAAGTCTTTCTTTTACCTTTTTAAGAACAAAAAGTGAATTTTCTAAATTTGTTTTACTTTTTTTATTTATAAATAAATCTATTTTATATTCAGGAAGCAACTGAATAAAATCAATCATATCGGGTATCTCGGAAAGCTTGGTAACTCTGTTTCTTATTGTTTTTACAATTTTTAAATAGTCTATATTGCTACTGGAAATAGATTTTTTTATATATGGAGTAAACAATTGTAAAAGGTCATCGTCACTTTTTGCTTTTATATATTCCTGATTAAACCAGCTTAATTTATCATAATCAAACACAGAAGGAGATTTATTTATCCTATCGATAGAAAAATTTTTTATTAAATCTTCAAGAGAAAATATTTCTCTATTATCGTTTGGGCACCACCCAAGCATAGCTATATAATTTACAATTGCCTGGGGTAAATATCCGTCGTTTACTAAATCCTCAAAACTTACGCTACCATGTCTTTTTGAAAGCTTGGATAAACTTCCGTCTTCATTTTTCCCCATTATTAAAGGCAAATGTATGTATTTCGGTATTTTCCACCCAAATGCTTCATATAAAAGATTATACTTCGGAGTAGAAGACAAATACTCACAACCCCTTACAATATGTGTTATCCCCATTAAATAATCATCTACGACATTTGCAAAATTATATGTAGGAAATCCATCAGCTTTTATAAGAATTTGATCTTGAAGTTCTTTATTTTCAACTGTTATTTCACCGTAAACTTCATCTATAAATTTAGTACTGCCATCTATAGGCATTTTTTGTCTGATAACGTAAGGCTTATTTGACTTTAACATACTATCTACAAAACTTTTATCTAAACCTCTACAATGTCTATCATATCCACCGTATTCTAAAGAATCTTCAGACTTTTTTAAGTTTTCAAGCCTTTCCTTATCGCAAAAACAATAATACGCTTTTCCTTCTTCTATAAGCTTCATAGCATATTTTAAATAAATATCTTTTCTTTGACTTTGAATATACGGTCCAAAATCTCCGCCTATATCTGGTCCCTCATCGTGAATAAGACCTACTTTCTTTAAAGTACTATATATTACGTCCTGGGCTCCCTCCACATATCTACACTTATCAGTATCTTCAATTCTAAGTATGAATTTACCGCCCAGTGACTTAGAAATTAAATATTCATAAAGTGCCGTGCGCAAATTACCTATGTGCATAAATCCTGTCGGACTTGGAGCATACCTCGTTCTAACAATATTTTTTTCCATAATTTAGTCTACACCTCAACTATTATATTAATCTTGTTTATTTTAATATTTATAAAAATACATTCTATATATTCTTCATTAAATTTTGAAACACATATTCTTCTAAACTAAGTCCGCTTTCTTTTATAAGCAGAGAATTTTCTACTCCAACATACCTAAAATGCCATGGTTCATATATAACGCCTGTCTTATCCTGCCATTTTTGCTGGTATCTTTCTATAAACCCATACCTATGAGCATTATCCATTAACCATTTGTACTCTTTTTTAGTATAAAAATCGTCTTGTACGCCATTAAAATCTACGGCAAGACCTGTATTATGTTCGCTTGTCCTTGGAAGCGCCACAACTGTCTGGGCTCTTTTTTCTGCTTCTTCATCAGTTATTACGCTTTTATTTTTTTCCCTTGCTACTTGATTATAAAACAATTTTGACTGTAATTCCACACTCCTATATCCTGAAGATATCCATAATATAATATCATCTTTCCTGGCATCAACTATCATCTGCTCTAAATGGTCACAAACATCTGCATCTATCTCTTTACCCCTGCAAAGTTTCGTATTTACTTTATATTTATCAGATATAGGATTAAATTTATTCGTTATAATAAGCTCTTTTGGACAAACTTCATTCCATTTTGAAAAATCATAGTTACTGTCCATTTCTTTTTTTATTATCTCTTCTTTATCCTCTTGGCTTGAATTATCCTCTTCTTTACTACTATCGATTTCAAGTTCATGCTTTTCATTCTCTGTAAGATCGTTTTCAGTTTCCGAAGATATGGTTTTGCTTATTTCACCATAATCAGTACTATCATCCATATTGCGGTTGTCAACGACGTTATAAAAAAGTGCTATGCCTACAATCAGACATATAAATATCAATACTATTGTCACAGACCACTTCGCAGTAGATTTGAAAGTATTTTTCAACCAATTAATAAATTTGAGTCTTTTTGCATCCTTCGGGGATAATCTGCGGTACTCTTTCATAATCTTTATTTACACCTCCAAAAAATTCACAGTATCTTATTTTTACTCAATATATAACATTTTGCACCGTCTATTAGTAAAATAGGTTTTGTAAAGGCACCTTCTAAATATTGGGATCTCATAAACACTCCGTAATTAGATTTATTTACGTCTAAACAAAAAGTGTCTTTTAAAGGAAAATTTATCTCGCTTATTATCCTGCTTCCTTCATAAGATTTCATCAAATACTCTTCGTAAGAAAACGAATATAAATATATTCCTCCATTATCTCCTTTAGAAAATTCATCGGATAAAATCATTTTTAACAAATTCTTACCACAATATTCAATACTTCCTAAGTAAAATATCTTTTTGTCTATTATTACAGAGCCATTATGTCCCGGTCTTATTAAAATTTCTGTATTTTCGCCATGTCCGTACACAGATATACCGTCTCTTGCATTTATTGTACCTCCAGTTATAATTACCGTTCCGCTTTCACATTCTATTGGTATCGACGCACTTAATTCATTGTCCTGTCCAATAACGCCCCCGTTAATTACTGCCTTCGAACCTTCCAATATCTTTATACTTCCCACATAACCCTTATTTATCTTTATACGTCCTTTTACGTTAAATGCATATTTTCCCCCGCTTGTCTCATAGCCACCGTCATTTACCACTACGTTCGTATCAAATTTATCTGAATATAAAAATCCCCTCGAAGAATAATTCTGACTTGCACTATTTAAATATACATTTGTGTTTATTCCCCTTATAAAAATCGAATATCCATTTTTCCCTATACCGTAGGAATTATTGATCGAAACCCTATTATTTACTATCAGATTACAATTATCATAAAGTTCAATTGTATTGAGGGAAAAGTACGATGAAAAAATACGTCTTGAATTGTCAATACATAATGTATCATCTAATATCAAAGTAGATCCATTCTTTACGACAAAATTTACAAACAATAATTTTGCATTTCCTCTGATACATAGGTCCCGATCAATAATGCATTTACTTTTTCGGCCGAAAATATTTTCAAATTTTATTTCTTCGCAATTTGTAATAATAGTTTTTATCTTCTTATTCTTTACCGCATTTATAAATTCTTTTCTTGTCTTGACGGTTATAATGTCTCCCCTTAATATCTTCTGGTTACATTTAAGCATCTTAGAAAAAAACAAAAGCTTATTATAATTTATAACTTTGACCTTTTCATCATATTCAAGGCTCTTATAATACTTTACCGCCCTTTCGATCCGCTGCTGAATTAATTCATGCGAATCCTCGGGGATATTATCTATTAGTCTTATTACACCTAAGCTGTCGATACTTTTATAATCCGTAATATTTTTTTCTATTGCAAACGCGTCGATAACTTCAGAAGACCGAGTATCTGGACTATACATATATGAAGTATAATAAATAACGTTGTCAGTAACCTCCACGGACGAATAAACAGGTTTATTAATATCAATCATTTTTTCAATCGGTATGTTAATATATCTGTTTTGCTTATAGTTTTTAACTCCTGACGTACTTGGAACTATAAATAACGTACCATTAGGTTCCAAAAATGTATCGTAATTTACTTTCCCCCTTAAAATTTTTTTCCTTCTGCATTTACACTTCTCATTTTTCACTAAAACAGGCGTCCTTACGTAAACATGATCATGTCCGCCTATAACAAGATCGATCTCTCCCTCGTATGCAATATTAATAATCTGTTTTCCTGTTTTATATACGTCGGAATCGTTATGATGGGGTCCATTTGAATAGGGAGATTTATGAGTGACTAATATCTTCCATTTGGTTTGAGCTGTTTTAGCCGTCTTTAATGCCCATTTATACTGGTTTTTATTTAACTTTCCTTCACTGTCCAGATCATTTGTATCCAAAACTATAAAAGTACAGCTATTATAAACATACGAATAATATATTCCCTTTGAAGATCCTTTTGAAGGTAAATCTTCTATATAAAAATGTCTGGAAATTGGGTCTTCTATAAAATTACTGCCGGAAAATTGTCCTCGTTTAGCTTCGTGGTTTCCTATTAACGGTACAACCACATTTTGTGCCCACAATTTAGAGTCTAAAAGAAAATTCCAGTAATTTTCATTATTTCCGTCATCAACGAAATCTCCTAAATGTAAAACAAAATCAGAATTTAATACTTTATTCGTTGCCTCTTTAAATACCTCTATAAAAATATCATAGTCATATTTTGTCATTCCCTGCGAGTCCGCTAAAACAATAAATTTGAAGTCCTCGTCGCTGCACCCTGTACTAAGATTATACGTCTGTCCAATAGCAGTACCGTTTTTATCACAAATCCTATAGTAATATTTAGTCCCCTGACATAAATTCTCTATCATAGCAGAATATTGATACATCAGCTCTTCACTATAAGTAGAAACTATCCCTAAACTTAATATCGGCTTAGGCACAGATACAGGTATACAAACACTTTCTACTTTTAAAGAATTTTTAAAGTCTTTGTCACTGCTATACTCTATAAATCTATAATCAGGATACCCTTTTGTATACCACCTGAAACTCCTTTGAGTAAAAGGATCTTTTCCAAACGTCATTGTAAGATTGATAACACTGTCCTGAGACCTGGCGTTAATGACATTGTCTTTATTAATGATATCTTTTTCCTTTTTTGACACCTCACTTAATACATCACTAATCAAATTTCCTAAAACTTCACCCATGCCCCTTAAAAAACTCGGACTTACATAGTTTTTTGCAAAACCTGAAACAAGCGTATTTATATTTATATCCAGTATCTTTAGTAATTTAGAAATTTGGCCTTTATTTGTCTTTCTATTTAAGAGAGTCCTTAAAAGTACAGAATCAAACGTAACTTTAAAATTGAAAAAAATATTTTCACTAATATTTGACAATATACTAGAAATATAATTTATAAACGACTCTATCCACTGCTCTATAAACTCTGCCTTTTCAAGATTATAAAGTGCGGGCTCAATCCACTGAGGTATGTCATCTATTACTTTGTAATGGTTAAGAAGTATTAAAAGAACCAGATCATAAAGCGTTTTCTCTTCTGACGTTTCCGGTTTATATATTCCCGTATCGGACAAATCTATAATTATATTATCAATTTTATTTATTATATACTCTGGATTTTTTATATATTTATCTTGTATTTGATAGAGCATGTCATTAAAAATATCAAAAATTTGACTATCTGTAATTGTTATCATCTTAATCACAGACCTTATTAGTCCGGCAGGTTCTATACGTACTCCGCCTCTTCTATACTGTACGTACACCCTTCCAAGACCTTTACCAAGTTTTATCGATCTTCTTACAGACAAAAAATTCCTGATTTTATTTATTGCTATATAATCAAGATCACTGCCCGGCATAACTTTCGCTATTACGTCTTTTATGCCATACTCATTTAGTCTTTTAATATACGGTATAATAGAATCAACTACTATTTTACTAAGCTTACCGCCCTTATATTTTTCTTCTGGCCTATCAACAAAATTATCTGGGAAACGTTTTTCTCTATTCACTAAAAATTTCTCACACCTTTCCCCTATATCCTTTTACTATTTCCTCATACTTTTAACAAATTTTATTTCTTCTTTGTATCCTATCAGATCTTCGTGGGGCGTTTCAAGCAGAAAAGGTAAATGTTTTATCCTGCCGTTATTTACAATCTTTTGAATCGCTTCTTCTCCTATATAACCTTTTCCTATTTTTTCATGTCTGTCCTTCCTGCTTGCACACACATTTTTACTGTCATTTAAGTGTATTGCTTTAAGTCTGTCAAGACCTATTACACTGTCAAACTCATCAAGTACTCCGTCAAAATCATTTACAATATCATATCCGGCATCATGTATATGGCACGTATCTAAGCACACACCAATTTTATCTTTTATGTCGACCCTTTCTATTATTTCTCTAAGCTGCTCAAACTTTCCCCCAACCTCACTTCCTTTTCCAGACATAGTCTCTAATAATACTATCGTCGATTGTTCATCACTTATAATTTCATTAAGAGACTGCGATATCATTTCAATTCCTTTTTCAATTCCTTGTCCTGTATGACTGCCGGGATGAAAATTATAGTAGTTGCCAGGTATATATTCCATACGTTTAATATCGTCTATCATAGTTCTTTTTGTAAAGTCCCTGACGCTTTCATTTGCTGAACATAAATTAAAAGTATAAGGTGCGTGTGCAACTATCTTTGAAAATTCTTTTTCTTTCGATATTTTGAGAAACTTCTCTATGTCCTTGGGACCTACTTTTTTAGCTTGTCCTCCCCTTGGATTACGCGTGAAAAATTGAAATGTATTTCCTCCAAGTTCTATTGTCAGATTTGCCATACTTTCATATCCGCCGGTTGATGATATATGTCTGCCTATGTTCATTTACTACCTCCATTAAACTTTAATACAAAATATTATATACTATTTTATTGCTGACATAATATATTTTCAAATTAAATAAGTGAATAGACAAAGCTATTATTTATATCGGCGTTTTTTATATATAATATTGGCATATTTGCATATTTTTGTTATAATTTACAATCATAAATAAAAAGGGGTAATATTATAAATGAAAATCTACAAAAACTCTTAGCAAATCCCGAATTTATATCTAAGGTTATTAAATTAAAGGATAAAGAACAAGTCAAAAACTATTTTTCTATCTCCGGTTATGAAATAACAGACAAAAAAATTGAAGATTTAAGAACACTACTTACTGAAGTATATTTGCAAGTTAATAAACTCAGCGATGAAGAAAAAGAAGAACTAAAAAATTTTGCGCAGGAAAGTAAAAAAGAAATTAGAAGCCTTACTTCAGAAGAGCTTCAAAAAACTTCAGGAGGCATTAGCAAAGGCGGTGCTATTGGTACGTGGGTTGGTGCCGGCGTCGGTGCTGCTGCAGCGATTGGGGGACTGGTTGCAGGCAGAAAAAAGGTTAAGTCTTTGTGCTCTAAGATCTGGAGCAACACAGCTGGGAATATTGATGATAGTATGAAGGCAATAGCAGTGCTACCCCCGCTTTTGATTGTTCCTGGTAGTATCGTAGCTGCCGGTGTGTTGGGTGTTACTGCTGTGACGGCAGGTACTGTGGTAGCGGCTGGTGCCGCTGGTAGTGAGGTTGGTTATTTAATTGGAAACGCAGCAGATAAAAAATAACTGAATAAAATAATATATTTTAATGATCTAGTCTTTTATTTTTACAATATATCATTCATCTTTCTACCATATCATATATACTCTTAATGCAATAATATTGGCAGTGCAAAATGTGAAAGTGAAGAGAAGGTAAAAAATGGATTTAAGAATAGCGTGCAAAG
>CAQBRY010000036.1 GCA_948762645.1 uncultured Eubacteriales bacterium
GTATATAGTTTAATCTATAACAGATAACTATATACCCCATAAATATTCTATTAATTCTAATTTACAATCTTACCATTCCCCAGAACACTCTTTAATTCTTTACCATCCCAAACACCATTCTCGTCAACATAATAATAAACATCAGTCACTTTATCCTTTATATAAGCCTTTGTAGCCATTTTTCCATCAGACCCTAAGTAATAGTACTTTCCATCCGGTTCTTGCTTCCATTGGCCTAAATAAGCAGCTCCTGTGCTAGAAAAGAAGTACCATATATCATTAATTTTATGCCATGCATTTACAATCATAGATCCATCATCATTAAAGAAGTACCACATACGATTAATTTGTTTTAACCCAGTAGCCATAGTACCATCTTCCTCAGTTAAATAATACCATACACCATTAATTAATAACCATCCTTTATGTAAACTACCATCTTGTCCAAAATATACCCACTTACCATCAACAAGCTTCCAATCCTGTTGTTCCATTTTCCCGGAATCAGATAAATAATACCATTGAGATTTATCATAAATCCATCCTGTCTGCATAATACCATTTATATCAAAATAATACCATCCATCAATATACCCCCATCCATTACGAGCAAAAGTACCATCTTCAAGTCTGTACATCCATTTATTATCCTTAGTTTTAATCCATTCTGCTTTGAATTGTTCACCATATTTTGGACGTAAAAATTTATGCCTAGCAGCTTGTAATGCTCTTAAAGAATAAACTTTATTATATCTGCATCCACCACCATTATAAACTGTGACAGAAGTAACTGCGGTAGTATTGGCACCAAAGGTTTTGACAACGTCGCCTTTTACATAAGTAACAGCTTCTGCATGATGAAATCTATTACCTCCCCAAAATACAATAATATCTCCAACCTGTGGAGTATTGTATACTTGTCCAGATTGTTTAAATAAATTATAAGTAGCTTGACAGTTTATCATAAAATTTTGTAAACATAATTTTTGTGCTGCTTTTAATCCATAAGCTTTTGCCATAGCCCAAAATATAGTAGCAATACAATAATATGATCCTTGATAATTTGGCAATCCCATATCAGTTAAATCTTTCCAATACTTTGTATAATTATCTGCACCAGCATAAGGGCCTACTTTATCATATAAATTTTTTGTTGGACATCCTCTTTTTTTTTCAACATAACCATCTTCTTGTTGCATAAGTTTAATCATATCATTAATATTATATCCCATAACTTGTTTCCTTTCTATATTTATTTTAATTTTGATTATTTTTATTTTTTAAATAATTTTGATATGAAATTATCATGGTTTTTTTTAATTCTTCTTTTGTATAATTCCTATATTCTTCTGTACATTTCATTGATATACATTTTTTTAAAAGTGTACATTTAGGATATAATTTACAAGTATTGCATTCATCAATATAATATTGTTCTGACCAATTATTCAATATATCTTGATTTAATTCAGAATCATATATATTTCCAATAATCTCATCATCAATATGATGTTCACAAACAGTTAAATTACCTTCTGGGGTAATAACAACACTTTTTCGATCATCTGCCATACAATGATAATTATTTATTCTTTGTAAATTATACGACCATCTTAAATCATTATTTTTTAAATAATTTTGTAAATCAACATATTTAGAATACAATAATTTATCATTATCTAAATATTCAAATAACAATGAACAGTAAACGGAAAAATTATTATATTTCTTAAATTCAATAATTAAATAATTAATAAGTTCATATATTTCATCAACATTATCTGAAGAAATATTCAAACGAACTATTACTTGGATATTATTAATTAGCAATAAATGAATATTATCCATGACTTTATAAAATGGACTTTTAGTATCTTTATAAATATATTTTTTAGTATTATTATAAGTATTTTCTAATCCATCTAATGTAATTTGGACTTGTTGTAATTTCCATATATTTTTAATATCATTAATATTAAATTTATCAAATAAATATCCATTACTTGTCATAGTAGAAACAAATGAAATTGCTCTTTCATTGAGTGATTTACAAATTAAATTAATAATTTCTCCATTAAACAAAGGTTCTCCTCCAAACCAACGAATAAAAATTTTTTCATTTGCATTTGAAGTATTTTTTATATATTCTACAACATCTAACGCAGTTTCTTTTGTCATATTTTTTTTACTATAATCTTTTTCATAACAATAAAAACATCTTGCATTACAATTAGTTGTCGGTAAGATAGTATAAGAAGATATATTATTAATTTTTTGATATTTATTTTTCCGTAAAGTTTGTTTAAATAAATAAATTATACTTGCGTCATTATAATCGTTTGGAATTAAAAACCAATGCTTAATTAAATATTTTCGTTCTTCAGAGAAATCATTATTTTCATAATTAATATATATTCTATTATATTCTTCAAAATCCATAAATAATAATTCACATGTAAAATTATTATAAATTAATATTCCAGTATCGATTTTTTGAGTAATACAATATAAAAAAGGTTTATATTTTTTATTTGTATTACATTCTTGAAAACCTACATTATTATATACTTTATTTAATATATTAAAAATTCTTTTCATTGAATCTCCTAATTTTATTTAAGTAAAACATGGGAGTCAAATTTACGCCCAACCTGGTCCCCATGTTTTACAACCATCTCCATTACAACTACATGAACTTTGAGTATCACAAGAGCATGTAACTTCTCCATCACATCCACATCCACTATTACCATCACAAAAACATCCATTATCACCATCACATTCACAAGAAGAACCACCATCACCAGGACAAATGTCATAATTATCACAATTACAATTTGATTTACTTGAACATCCGCCTCCACCAGATCCAACAGCACCCCATAAAGCTTTAACTTGTTTTTCTAATTCTTCTAAAGACCATGAATAACCTGTCCATATTGAATCTAATATTACATTCAATTTATTATCCCAAGGACTTACTTTCCATTCTTTTGTGTTACAAATTATATCAGCATTATTTTCTAATTGAATATCTGTGCGTGCTATAATTTCAGAATCTCCAGCATTATTATTATATACTGCTGAAAAAATAACATTATCTTTAGTTGTTGCTCCACCAGGTTCAATCATTAACGAAGGTGTAATAATATTTCCACCTTTTATATGTGTAGAAGAATTTAATCCCTCTATTCCACTAGCAGTAATTTTCCATCCTCTATTATTCTCAGAAGTACCTCCAATTCTTCCACTAGTTGCAATCATATCGCCATTTGAATTAACTAAAAATTTATTATTGATATTTATACTACCACCAGTAATTGTTCCACTTGTAATAGAACCACCCTGTGAACTCATACTTCCATTCTCATCAACAACAAATTTACCATTACCAATATTGATACTACCACCAGTAACTTTTCCAGAAAATGTTCCTGATTTTGCAGTTAATTCTCCTTTGCTATTAACAAGAAAATTATTGTTAATATTTAATTCTCCACCAGTGATTTCAATATTTGATGCGTGAAGTTTTCCTAGATTATTTACCCAAAAAGGAGCATTGTTAGGATTAGAATCACCAGCCCAAAAAGATTTTGCACCAGAAGTAGAATCAGAAGACATTCCAATTTTGCCAGAAGTAAGTGTATTAGTACTAATTACATAATTTGCAATATGTCCAGAAGTAGCTTCAATATCTCCTTCAAATTTTAATTTTTTATTATTAACATCTATATAAAGTAATTTTTTATTATCAACAGATATAGAAAATATATCTGAAGGAGTATTAGGATTAATCTTAACTTGATATATATCATTCTTCGCAGTAAGACCATCTTTATTTACAGAATAATTACCAGATTCATTTGATACATAAAGCTGCTCTGTAAGAGTGATTTTACCTAACAAATGAGTTGCATTTAAACCATAAAAATATTGATTCCCTACTTTTATATATCCAAGAGCTAAAGAAACACTTTTCCATCCATCTATAGTCATAGCAAGTTGATTATTTACTAACCACATCTGACAAGGATCATAATCATTTTTTGATGGAATCCATTCTCGAAGCATAACACCGGTTTCATCAAAAATACATTCTTGATTTTTTGAACTTTGAATCTGTTTTAACGAAGCGTCAAAAACACCATTTTGATAATCACTAAATAATTTTGAACTTTGCTGCGAACCATTTTTCCATGCACCACTTGAAAATCCTACATGAGTAGCTGTACTTTGCGCTTGATCTTGGATTTCTTTCAATAAACTAAAAGTTTCATCTAAAGAATTTCTATTACTAAACGATGCATTAAAATCAGAAGGATCATCCCAATTAATATGTAATTTTAATAATCTTGCATCAATTACAGAATCATGTTCTTCAAAACGAATATGAATAATATTAAATAAATCCATTTGATCTGTAAATTTTTTATAATCATAATTTACAGTAAAATTAATCAAATCAATTTTTGTTTCAAATTTAGGTTGACAAATTTTTTCTAATTCTTTAGTAGCATGATTTAATAGTTCTTTTTGCATGTTTAAAACTTCAGAATCTGTCATTGTAGTAGTAACAATAAAAGAATCATCAGTAAGCGTATCCTCTTTTACATATACACTTAACTCAGAATATAACCTATCACCCAAAAAATCATATAATTTTACAGTTAATTCTTGTGCTTTTAATTTACAAGAATCAACTTCCTTTTTTTTATTATTTATTTGATTTTCTCGAACACGAATTTCTTTTTCAATAGCAGTATGTATTTCTGAATTTTGTTTAAATAAAATAGAGTCTTCTTGTTTTGTATATAAAGACATATTGTTTTTATATATTTTTTCTTGTGTTTGTAACTGTGTTAATCCATATTCTGTCCAATTAGTACTATTTGGTGTATTTGGTGCTTTACTATTTAAGTTATTCAAATCTAAATATAATTGATTTAATTTTGCTAATTGATTTTGATATTCTATAATGTTTTGTTGACATTTTGTAGTGTATCTTTGTAATCCATTTTTTAATTCATCACTCATCATATGATAATAATAAGAAAAATTACAAATTTGATTCGTACCAGCAACATTAACATCTATAATATTTAATGGAGTATTTGTTCTACTATCATTCCCACCTACTACAGTTAATACAGTCTTTACTTCATCGTCACTAGATTTTTGTTCTATAGATTTAATAAAATTTCGATAGCTTAAAATTATATTTGTATCTTTCCCAAGATTTTCTAAAAGATATGCACTTATAGTTTTATCTGTAGAATCAAATAAAAAAACACAGTCATATGACTGTGCTACATTTTGAGTAAGAAAAGTATATATATCTATACTATCAACTTGAAAATTGCGATATTCAGTAGAAATACTAGGATCTATATATTTTATTGACCAATCAGGACTTTTTTCCATAACAATATGCAAAATAGAATGTTTAATATCAGAAGGATTATATAAACAATACCGATCTAATCCCCCTTGTTCATCAGTTTCAATTCCTAACGAGCCAAATGATGTAAGATATTTTTTTGAAAGTTCATGTTCCAAAGATATATAAGTAACTTCTTTATATTCATTTACTCCTTTATTAATAATATTTATTTCTTTTATAATAAACCAATCAATATTATGTAAATAAATATATGAACCAATTTCAATTAAATGATAGTAAGGAGTTGACTTTCCATTTTCATATCTATTAACTTTAAAACTTCCTTTTATCATTGAATTAGCAAAAAAATCTGTTTGAAGTTCTTTACTTTGTAAAGTTCCTATAATTTGTTTATTTGGAAAGGCAAGATAAACTAATGGTCGATTTAATTTTTTATAATAATTATATCCAAAAAATGACATTATACCAACCCTACCTTTCTATATTCTTTATATTTAAAATTAATTGTACACCGTTTATCTACAAAAACATTATTAAACCCATTAATAAAAAAGAACCATTCTTTATTCATATCATTATATATAGTTTTATTATGTGCATTATCAGAAGATTCGATTATTGGATAAGAACTATCTATAGTAATAATTTCGTTTGCTTTAACATTTTTTATTGAAAATGTATTATGATGAATATCTGTATTTGATTGATTCGTAATATTTAATGTTCCAGCTTGTGATGATGTAATAATCATACTTGGGTAAATAGGTAAATCTTCATCATTATTTATATAAATAGATATATTATTTCTCCCATCAAATGAATATATATAATTTCTTTCATCAGAAAAAGCAACTGGTGAATTTGTTGTAATTGTAAATTCTAATCCATTAACATCATTTATCCATATTAATTTGGGATTACTAATATTTACCTGAAAACATATATCTGCATATCGTTTATTTAATATTGCAAATTGTTTATATTCTCCTTTTCTACAAAGCCATTTTTTTAGTACTCTTTCTTGATATTGAGTAATAGGAGAAAAATCACGATTAACAATTTGCATTGTATAAATTAAGGGATTATTATACTCTTGTGAAATAATATTATATATTTCGCTTTTAATTGATTTTTCAGTCTTTAATTCTGTAATCTGAGAATCAAATGTTTGTTTTCCACCAGACTCAAATAAAACACATCTAATTCCATATTCATCACAGCATATATTATCAAATGCAAATCGTTCAAACATAATTTCACTTCCTTTCTTAAATTTTATTTGTATTCTTGTATAAATTTATAAAATATGTTATAATATATAAAATTTTTGATTTTTTGAAGGAGATAAAAAAATAATGTATGCATTTTGGAAAGGACAAATTATAGATAATTTTATAAACTATCCAGAAGGTGTTAGATTTGATATTGACGATTCAGGAGCGATATTATTAGTGTTTTTTAACAATCCAACAGAATATGAAATAGAACAATTTAAATATAATTTTGAAATAAGATTCACACATTTATATAATGTAATTATGATTACGACAAAAATTGGAAATCTTAATTGGATGAATGCGCCTTATACTCCACATTTAAGTAAAAATTTGACGACTCTTCAAATGCCAAAAGAAAATCAAGGACTTGGATTAAAATTAATATTAGTTAATTCTTTAACTGGTGAAATAAAAAATATAAGATATTTTGGATTATCTACAAATTTTACAAAACAATTATTTAAAACAATTATAAATTGTAAATCTGAAAATTTTGATATTAAAGAATATGATAATACAATTAATAAAATTTATTCTAAATATTCTACTAATGAAATTGTAAAAATGAGTAGTAGCTATTGTAAATTTAATCAATAATTATAATTTTAAAAATAAAAGAAATAAAAATATCATTAGATATGCAATAATGAAATAAAAATAAATCATTTGCTATATGAATTGTATAATAAATATTATACAAATAAATACTTTTCCTATTATAATAAAGTTGTTTAATTCTATATTATAAAAAGGAAAAGTATTTATATCGAATAAAAAAGATTTTTATTTTGTTTTATTATTAAGTGCTTCTTTGCTATCCCTGTATTCTTTTGCGTCTTCATAAGTTGAAAACTTTTTAACATTATCCCAATCCACATCATAACCACCAAAATTTAATAGTACATTATTTACATCATCACCATTATGTAACCAAAAAACAATATTTGGCATTCCATCACGTTCATAATTCCAATCTTTTGGGGCAAAGGTTTTATCAAACTCAGTATTTGAAATAGGATCAAAACCATATAATTCATATAAACCAGATAATCTGTCTGAATCATAATTATCTAATTTATTTCCACCAACTTCTAAGGCCATTGGCAATAGAGTTTTTAATACACCTTTTTGAGTACCACCATTGAATATAGACACAATATTATTATCTGTAGTAATAGCAATTCCTGCCTTATTATCTAAGGTCAAAAATAAAAATCTCATTTTTGAATATTCTTCAATACTATGTTGGTCAACAAATGCGCCAAATGTATTTGTTTTTTTTGCTTCTCCAATTGCTATAAAAAATTCTTCTGGAGTTGCAGATTTTAAAGGAAAAAATTTAAAATTATTTGCTTCAAATATCTTTTGTATTTTTTGAATCTTTTCTTCTATTGCAGAAGCGCCCATGCCACATCCTCCGGTTTTCTATTTCTTTTTAATGCATTTCTGATCGTTGCATCTTTAATAAGATTAAATTCTTGCTCAGTAGCCCCAAGTTTAATCATTTCATTTTGTAATGCTTCACGATAAGAGTCAATTGCCGGAGAACTTTTTTGTAAATCAAAAGTAACTGCCATATAATCACTCTCCTTCTATAAGCACAAGAACAAATTGAAATAAATCGAATCCCATTCTTTTGTAAAAGGCACTAAGGATAACACATTTTTTTAATTTTGTCAAGTACTTTGTTTTGTTTTGCCTTTATAATAACAGATGTTAGCAAACTTTGCAATAGATTTTATAAAAATATAATAAATATTTTATAAAAAATTTATAGAAAAATAATTTTGATTTTATAAAATCTATTGACAAATATATAGCTTTAATATTGTATTATTTATATAATATTACTGCATTCTATAAAATAAAGTGTATAATTTTTATAGTAACTTATATTATGCACTTTATTTTATATTTTTTTTAAAATTATAAATTAATTACCTAAACTATATTTCATTGCTTTATTAATTTCCGAACTCATTTCATATTTTACAAAATGATTAAGTTTATTTTCCATAATTTCGACTGCACGCTCATCTACACTACCTTGTACAATTATAGGCATTTCTACATGTACTTCTCCTGGACGAGTAATAATATTATCTTTTCCAAGACTGTCATGTAAATTAGAATTCATAATATTCATTATATCATTAATTCCAGTATTATATAAACCTGAACTTAGTATATTTCCTAAAATACCTTCGGGATTCTTAGTGAAATCATACAAAAGTTTACGTTGTTCTGCATTAAGTATTTGTTCTCCACCATGTAATTCAATAAAATCACCTTTTGGCGTACTCATTAATTCATAACCATGTTCATTAACCTGTGCATAACCACGTTTAGCTTTTTTAGTTCCTTTAGCATATTTTTCAAGTTCAAGTTCATCCACTTGTTCTTTACTTAATTTACCATCTGATTCATTCCATATACCTTCATCATTTACATAATAATATCCATCGCCATCTTTAGCTTTAACAGCGGCATCAGTAACCATTACACCATCAGGGCCAAGGTAATACCAGTTTTTATTTTTTCCTTTAATCCATTGATTTTTTTGCATTTCTCCACTATCTACATCGAAGTAGTGCCAATCGCCTTGGGAATCGTCCCATTCAGTTTTCATATAACCTTCATTATCAAAGCCATATGTTTTCCCACCAATATTATAATAACCACCTTGGGCATACCAATAATTACCATCTGCCCTTTCATTTTCTCCAAACCACCATCTTTTACCATCTTTTGCTCGATGCCATTTCCCATCACCAGTAATGTCATCATAATCATTACTCCAATCAGAACCAGAATAATGATCATCGTTAAAATCAATATCATCAATATCTTTTTTTAAATTAGAAAGTCTGTCAAATACACTCCAATTTATTGATTCAAGTTGATAATTAATTTCTGAAACCATATCTGCAAATACATTAACAAAAGATTGTGTTGCAGACTCAGCAGAAGAAAACGGATTTGTTAAAGATTCTGACACATTCATATTATAAGTATTAGCATATTCTGTTAAAGTATCATATACAATACTATAATTATTTTTTACTTGATTTAAATATTGTTGAATTAAAACATCTTGTGCATCTAAATTACTTTTTAAATTTTCTAATTCATTGCGTTTAGCTTGTTCATAATTTTGTGCTTCTTTGTCTAAAGCTTCTTTTTGTTGTTCAAGAGAATAATCACGTTGATAATCTTCAGCCTCTTCTTTTGCTTCTTTTAATTTTTCTTCAAGTTCTAAACGTTGAGCAATATCTTCTCTATTGGTGGACAGTGAGAGAGTAGCAATCTGTTTTTCAAGAACAGCAATATTCTGTGATTGTTCAGATATTTTCTTTTGATACTCATATAAATCTTTTTCTGCATCTAAAGCTTCTTTTTTCTTTTCAATAAGTTCATTAAATGCATCAATTTCTTGTTCAATTGCTTCTTCTCTTAACGAAATAATAGCATCTCTAGCATCTTTTGTTGCCAATGCAGCTTGACGTTGAGCAGATTCATAATCGTAAATTTTTTCATTAAATTCATCTAAAGTAATATCACCATTTTTATAAGATTTCTTTAATGCTTCAATAGCATTTGCATACTCAGTAGCTTGTTTTTTCGCATTAATTATTTGTTGTCCATATAATCCAACAGCAGACAATCCAAGATCAGTCAACATTCCATCTTTAACTAAATTTTCATCTCCTAATAATGAAAGAGTATCAGATAATTCGGAATTAACAGATTCTAATTTTTGAATTAAATCATCAAATGGTTTAAAACGAATTTCAATTATTCTATCTTTGAAATCTTCAACAGAATTAGCACAATCCATCATTTGAGATTTAATATCTTCTAATTCTTCATTCATTTCATGCCATTTTTTAGAACCTTCTTTGACTTCAGAATTATTAAGAGCATTTACAAGAGTATCATATTTATCTTCTAATTCACTATAAATTTCATTTTGATCGTATATTAATTTTTGATAATCCTGTGTAGTAGAAGATTTTACGCCTTGACGTTCTCTAAGTTCAATAAGATTTTTACGATATTCTGTATATTTTTCCATTAAAGAAACAATTTGATTATAATCATTAATAATATTATCTAACTTTAATTCATCTGCTTCTTTAATTTTATCATTAACATCAGAAATTGCATCTTGACAATCTTGTGCATTTTTAAATAATTTTGAATATTGAATAACCAATTCTTTAACATTATCATCGGTAATTGAAGTTAAGTCTATACTTCCATCTTCAATTTGTCTTTTATAAATATCTGATAATGCTATGCTATTTGCTTTTTCAATATTGAGAGTATATTCCTGAGTAAGTGCATTTAACTGATTTTTAAGTTCAGTAATTATTTTATCTTGTCCTTGATTTTGATTAAACCATCCAATTTCTTCATCTGCATATTTTTGAAGTTTTTCAATTATATAATCATAATCATTAATAATATTATCTAATCGGATTTTAGCAATTTCTTCTTGTTCTTCTTTAACTGATACAATTTCATCTTTAACTGACTTTGCTTTATCATACCATTTTTGGTAATTTGAAATTTGTTCAACAAGAACTTCATTAGCATCGCCTGTTGTTATTATCTTATCAATATCAATTAAACCATTTTGAATTTTCTCAATAATATCTGCTGATAGACCAGATTTGTTCGCTTCTTCAATATAGCGGTTATAAGCTTGTTCTAAAGTATTGATTTTTTCAGTTAATTGATCATAAACAGTATCTTGAAGTTTGTTTTTTGTTTGCCATCTAAGAGCGTTATCAGCTTTCTTTTGAAGTTCTTCAATTCTTTTAGAAATATTATCAATTAAAGTTTCTATCCAATCATAATATTCTTTTGTTTCTTTTTCTGCTTTTTTTTCTTTTGAACCACCGCCTCCACCATTAGCAGTTTTAGCAGATTTATTTCCACCACCATAAACTGGCGTTTTATATTTACTTGGATCAAGTTGTTGAAAATCAAAATCAAAACTTCCATTTTCAATAGAAGTAGTAGTATTTATTGCTTTTTTTAATTTATTTTGATTAACACCTCTATCATCATTTACATTTATTGCCCCAGAAGCAACTCCTTCAAAAGTAGCTTTCGCTTGTGCTAGTTTTGAAAGCGCTGACACACTTGCTCCTGCTGCATTAGCTAAAGCAATAATTTGATCAATATCAGAAGCAGTATCAATTTTTACATTATTAACAGCAATTTTTGCCAATTCAAGTTGTGCTAATGCTTGTGATGATATACCTGCACCTTCTGCTTCATTTAAAAATGCCACATATTCTGCTAATGTATTATCTTTTAATGCTATACTTGCATTAGCATTATAATATTTTTCTGCTGCAAGTTGTTCATGTTTCCAAGTTAATGTACTCATTACAACTTCTTCAGCATTTGCTACTCCCATAGTTTTTAACATAGAAGCAGTTAAATTAGCTGTTTCATCAGTAACATTTTGTAAAATTCCAGTACTATTTAACCATTCAGTAACAAGATTATCAAATGAACTTTGGCAAGCATTAATATCTTTTGGAGAACTAGAAACAGTTTCAACAAAATCTGTATATGCGTCACCTAATTCAGAAAAATTCTTTTTAAATTTATCATCATCTAAAAGTTTAAAATCAAATGGATCTTTATCTATAATGCTTTCGTATATTTTATCAAGTTCTTCAAAACCTTCTGACATACCATTTATGGCAGAAATCATTTCTTCTTTATTAAATGGTGTTTTGACTTCTGGTGTTTTCCCTATATCATCATATAACGCCTTAATATGAGCACATACTTCTTCAGCAGATTTACCAGTAGCATCTAATAATTGACGATATTTTTCATTAGAATTAAGTACATCAGGAGTAAATTTTCCTGCCTGAACTAATTTTTCTATCTCATTACGAGTAGATTTAAATTTTGATGAATCCCATAATTCATCAAAATTAGATGTTATATCAGGTGTTTCAACATTAAACAATTCAGCATATGTATCTTGTAATTGGTTAAGAAAATCAATAATATCTTTATCTTTTGTTTCATCTAAAGAAGATTTAAAACTATTCAAAGTATTATTCGTAGAAGAAATACTTTCTCCCATATTTTTAATAATTGCATCTAAAAAATTATAATTTCCAAGTGCAATTTTATAATCAACATTATCTTCATATCCATTAGGATTTGATAATTTTATTTGATCTAATTCTGCTTCTACTTTTTTAAAATCTTCTGTTAATTTTTGATAATCAATTAATTGTTGTTGTAATATAACAAGTTGATTACCTGATACAGATTCATCTGAATGTGTTAATTCTACAGAACCATATCCATTATATCTTAATCCATCATATTTTCCAATTGTTTCTTCTCGATTAATGTATTCTAAAGCTGAATCTCTAGCCTTTACTCCTGCAATATTTTGATCTACTTGTTTAAGTTTTAATTGACGTTCTAATTCTTCATTAGTTTTCTTTAAACGTTCTAATTCTTCTTGTTCAACAAAAGTAAGATTAGGCTTTTTATTTAATTCATCAATTCGAGAATTAGTATCATCTAATTCTTTATTTAAAGATTCTACTTCTTTGGTTATTGTATTATATACATCTGCATTTTCTTTTGCTGTTTCTGCCATCCTTTCTGTACGATGAATAAAATTATCAACTGCTTCAACTGCAAGTTGAATACCTTTAGTAATAGCAGCAAACATAATCATATTACCAGCAATAGAAAGTGCTTTAAGACCAACAGCACCTAATGTTGATACTTTTGGTACTTGTGCTAATCCATCAACTAATTCTTTTGTTGATTTATTTGCTTTCTGAGCATTTAAAACATATTGTTGAGCAGCATAAGAAGTACCATTCATAGAACTTGCAAAAGCATCAGCATGTTTCTTACCTTGATCCATAGCATTTGCATAATTTACAATTGCTCCAATATCATTATATCTTAAATTATTTCCACCAAACAAGGAATACATTAGTCCTTGACCGGATTTCATATTTTGTTGCACCGCAGCCCATGTATTTCCAAATACTGAAATAGATTTTGTGGCTCCTGTAACATCATCTTGTATTGTTTTAAATATCTAACTTTTATTATACATTGTGGAATGTATTTTATTATACTTATATTATGTGGAAGAAAGTATATAATTGATGAAAAGGAGCCTTATTTGACATTATTGAACAAAATATTAAAATAATCTTTTGTTTTTTGTAAAAATATGATATAATACTTGAAAATTATATGAATGGAGGTATTTTATGAAAAAATTTTTACAAGTAATATCAATTATATGTATATTACTAATATTACCAATTACAAGCTATGCTGCAAAAGACAAAACAGATACTTATGAGTATGAAGTAGAAAATGGTAAAGCTGTATTAACAAGATATGCAACCAATTCAAATGCAACTCGTATAACAATACCAACAAAGGTTGATAATTATGAAGTAATTGGATTGAAAGAAACATTCAAAGAAAATCAAAAAATTAAAGAAATTACTATACCAAATAAAATAGAGTTTCTTGGTAATGAAACTTTCTTAAATTGTAAAAATTTAGAAAAAATTAACCTTCCAAATACATTGAAAAATATAGGGAATAAAACATTTAAATCATGTATAAAATTAAATAATATAAATCTTCCAAATTCTTTAATAGAAATTGGATGGGGAGCATTTAATGAATGTGATTTATTTGAAGAAATTACTATCCCATCTAATGTTGAAATTATCAAAGGAAATAAAGATTGTTATACATTTTCTGGTAAAAAATTATGGAGAATTATAAATAAATCTAATAATGATTTTGATAAAGATACTTTTATACATGATGAAAATTTTGATTGGTATGCTACTATTGATAATATAAAAAAAGTAGAAAATATTCCTGCAAATTCAACAATTTATAGATCAAAAATTTTAAGTGACAATAATATACAAGATGAGTATGCACATCGTTGTTATGTATATCTTGCTGAATTATATAATGTTGGAGTAGGTATGGAATATATAAAATCAGAAGGAGATGCAATTAAATATATAACATCAAATCTTCCGTCCGAAAAAGACGATAATTTAAAAGTAGAAGTAATGATTGCTCCAATGGAAAACAATATACCAGGTTTTAAAAAAGCTGTATTAGGTGCAACCAGTAATGATAAAGGGGAAGATGGATATTTTAGTATTTGGGTAAAAATAACAAATACATCTATTTCTAATAATGAACCTATTATTGTAGGATACCCATATATCCCTATTTGGGCTACAAAAAAAATATCTGAAGACTCATTAGAAAATGATTATGCCTTTCTTTGTTATAATACTCTTGTTGAACTTTCAAAAGAAGGTATAAGTATGAGAAAAGTAAATTCTCAGGAAGAAGCAATAAAATATGTAAGATCAAAAATACCAGAAACTATAAATAGTAAATTAAATATAGAAGTAATGATTGCTCCTAAAACATCCGAATCTGATCTTCCAAGATTTAAAATTGCTACTGCCGGAACAATACTTAATCCAAAAGGAGAAGAAGGAACAGTTCATATTTGGGTTAAAATTAAAAATACATCTATCTCTGGAAATGATGGTGTAATAATAGGAAACAGAATTCCTATTATACCTATAACATTTAATGAAAATTTAGATGATTCATTAGAAACAGAATATGCAAAAAAATATTATATTAATTTAGAAAATATACCTAGTGAAGGTATAAGTATGAATATTGTAAATACAAAAGAACAAGCAATAGAATTTATAAAATCAAAAGCACCTGATAATAAAAATGAAAATCTTTCAGTAAGTGTTGAAATTGCTCCATCAAATCCAGCATATCATCCTTCATTTAGAGAAGCAATAAAAGGAACATCAAGTAATACAAAAGGAATTGACGGTACATTTTTTATTCTAGTAAAAATTAGAAATATTACAAATTTATCTAGTAAAGGAATAACTTTAGGAAAACGTATTAATATATTAGCTACACCATATCAAACATCATCTAACGGAAGTAATAGTTCATCCGGAGGATCATCTTCTGGCGGTGGCGGAGGTCATCGTTCATCTTCTGGTAGGGGAAATTCTTCTAATAGAGTACAAGGATTATTTATTACTAAACCTTCTGTAATATTAGGTACATGGGAAGTAATAGATAATAAATGGAAATTAAAAACATCTGATGGCTCTTATGCAAATTTACAATGGGCTAATATAGATAATAAATGGTACTTAATAGGTTCAGATGATTTTATGCAAACAGGATGGCAAATGGTAAACAATAAATGGTATCTATTAAATACAGATGGCTCTATGCTTGTTGGATGGCAATTTATAAATGAAAAATGGTACTATATGGAATTATCTGGTGAAATGATAACTGGATGGAAGTTAATAGGAGATAAGTACTATTATATGGATAATTCAGGTGCTATGTTATCAAACACTACAACTCCAGATGGATATATAGTAAATGAAAATGGTGAATGGATACAATAAATAATAAATATACTAAAAGACTCTGTTAATTATTAACAGAGTCTTTTTCGGTATATTTTCTTTCAATAACATTTTTGTTATCTAGTCAGAATGTGAAACCTATACAAACCCCAAGTTGGCCTGTGTATATCACTCGTCTGACCAAGTAATATACATTAGCGGCGAGCAAATACTCTAGTTGCCTGCTATCTATTAATATTATTATTTAATTAATATAAAATAATAATATTAATAACCAAAATTAAACAACATTATCATTAGTATTTTCTTCTATTACTGGTGATAATTCTATTTCTTCTTCTAATCTATTAGATGAAATATTTTTTAATACCTGTTGATAATTATATTCCATTTGAAACATAGATCTATCATAATTCTGAATATTTTCAATAGTAGAATTAATATATCGATCTTCTTTTGGATTAAATAAATATTGAGCAATTATTTTAGGTATCTCAATGAAAGCAACAATTAATGAAGAAATTACAGGTAAAATAATAGTTAAACTTCCAAAAATTGCTTCTAAAGATATTTCATTTAAATTATTAAAAACATTTAATTTCCCCATTATATAGTTTAATGTAAATCCAGAATAAAATACAATTCCAATAAGAATGGATATAGTAATTACCTGAATCCGTGAAGTTCATGATATTTAATAACCAGTCCATGTAAACTTAA
>CAQBRY010000037.1 GCA_948762645.1 uncultured Eubacteriales bacterium
ATAACGGGCAGCCACATTATATGTTTTAAATCGTTAATCGTAACATCAGTAAAGACCATATATCCGACACCTTCATCAAAAACATAGGGGAGCTGTTTTTCTCCAAATTGGTGAATTTTATATGTTGCAGTCGGATATTTCTTTTTGACCTCAGCCCACGCATACGGCCAAGACAGATACGTCAAATCTTTTTTTCTTTCAATATGGTCGTTTACATTGATTTCAAACAATGTTTCAAAAATTGATTTATTTTCATTCATATTTTTAATTACTCCTTCAAATCGTGATATTCTAAATCTGCTATTTCTGCTTCATAGTCCGGGGATTCGGCAGTAAATTTAAAATGTACATCAAGACATTCTTTGCAGCAGTCAAATCCGTTCAGAACATAGTAGTCATCGCCTTCGTAAATATCTTCATCACAGAAAAAACATTTTAAAACAGCTTTTGCCTCATTATCAGGTGGTTCGAGGTATGCTCTGTCGTCTAGTAGCTCCATTTATTTGCCTTCCTTTTGTACATTGATTTTTTGACATACAATTCTGAACGCATCAAGAGTTTTTCTTTCAAGTTCTCGTATTTCTTTCCCTTGATGCACTACTATACCAATCAGAATTAAAATAGTTATTAGTAAAAATATTTCCATCTTTTAAATTCTCCTTTTCTGTAAATAAAAAAATCGCCTTGAATTTTTCAAAACGATTTTTCTTGAATAATTTAATTTTTGTGCTATACTAATTTGTAGAGTTTATCAAAACGTATCGGATAGCCTTTGTTGCAAACATTGTAGTTAGCTCAAACCCGCATTATTACTGAGTTTTCTCAAGTCCCTATTGGTTACCCGCACCAAAATACATTTATAAAAGAATGGCAAAGGGAAAAAAACAAATGCAAAAAATAGTTTATATCAGTAATAATCGGGACTATACTGAACAGAATGATATTAATGATAATAAATATCTTGTTCGTATTAATAAATTGTTAGAAGATGGATGGGTAGTTTCACAGATGAACCCATATACTGTGGATGTTGATCCGAAGTTAGAAAATTATCTACATAAAGAAACTTTTGTGTCGTTTGTTATTCTTGAGAAAAGTGAAGAAAAGTTATAAAATTTTTTATTTTTTGCATATTGTGTTTATATATAGTAACTGAATCTATATATAATTTAAGTTTGGTTCTTTATCTTTTTAAAAGTTGTCGCCTACTTGTGTTAAGATTAAGTACTATAAGACAAACTTTAACATTCTGGTATTTTAAGTTGAACTTTAATTTATTTAATGTTCAGCTTATTTTTTATGCGTGATATCTATTTGACTTTTTATAATTACTAACTGTAATTAGTAAGAAAGTATATTTTAGTAGAGTTATTTTCGTTGGTCATAAAATATTTATATTTTTTATTATAAAGTTTGGAATTTAAAGTTAAATATTTTTTGTATTAATTAAAAATAGTTTTGTCATACTAATGTTTACTACTATTTTTTCATTTGTGGATGCAAAAGGTATATTAAATTATATATAACTTTATAATACTATTAAAAATTTATGCGTGTTTTAATCACATAGAAAAAAATTAGTTTTAGTATTTATTGCAGGAAATATGATGAATCTGAAAATAAGGTTATGAAGTTATTTGATACTGAAAAGAGTAGGATATAATAACCGGAAAAAAGCGTACCGATTTTATTTAAATTATGATTTTGAATTATTCTTAAAAATAGACGATGATATTGTATTATATGGATCTGAATTACTATGACGAAGTTATAGAATATATAATAATTGTGTTTTTCCAAATATGGTTAATCATTACGTGGCAGTGCAAAAATAGATAAGTCGGTTATGGACTTAAACGGGTAAGTAGGGACTATAAAACAGCGGTAATTGGAATATATAGTTTTAATAGAATCAACTATAAAGAAACCGTGACAATGGAAACATTCAAGGAGAACGGAACAATAGAGTTTTCAAGTGATATTTTGATTGGATTACAACTTAAAGGATCAGGGGACAAAAATAAAGAATTTAATGCAACAGAAAAAAACCACGTAAGATAGAGCTTGTAATATTAAAAAGCAGGAACGGTAGAGCTGGAGAAAAAATAGCGTTTAATTTTTATCCTTTGTTTAATTATTTTGAAAAGTGCTAAAAGAAAGCTAAAGAGGGGGGAAAATTATGGACCTAGACTTTAAAAGGCTAGGCGAAAAAAACATCAAGATAATTTTACGGGTCGGATTACAGGAAAAATTTCCGTTAGAGCTAAAATTTGAGGAAATAAACAGTGGATTACAAAGGTTTCGCAGTGCAGAACGGACAGAGGAGGACAAAGATAATTTAGAGAGAATAAAAAAGCTATAAATGTATGTAAAATTAGATTAGCTGAGCTAGATAAAAAAATAAAAATACGAAAATAAAAAAGTTTAACAATAATTTTAGTTTTTCCCCGTGGAAAAAGGTTAAGCAAAAAGTCTATTAGAGCAGGTTTCGACTACGCTCACTTTACACTCCCATCTAGACAGCCAGGTCCAGTTTAGAGCCAGTTTTCAGTGTTTTTTGCCCTGCTGGTTTACTGTGCACTTTTCAGGTTACATGACTTTTTATCTTTTTATCTATTTTTCTCATATTGGTTAGAATTTTATAAAAAACGCTTGTTTTTTGTTTGCAAATTGTTATAATATTTTTATAAAAGGAAAAAATATTATCATGAAAAACAAAAAATTAAACTTGAAAAAAATATGTTCGTTGCTAGTTTTATGCATATCTGTATTTGTTGTTATGCCGACTGCCTTTGCAGATCCTCCGCCGCCCAGAAAGCAATGGAAAGGAACGACTTCTACCAGACGGTCATACAAATTTACTCCAACCGCGATGCCAACACTTATAACACTGTTACAAAATCTATTACCGTAATAGTAAGCAAGGCTGACCCGATATATACCGTTCCAGAGAGTTTACCGGCAACCTATAAAGACACTCTTAAAGATGTTTCTTTACCTACACTGGTGTCTGGGGAACCAGCGGATCCTTGGAAATGGGATCAAGATGACAGTACATCAGTCGGCATCGTGGGGAAACATGAATTTACAGCGACTTTTACTCCAACCAATACAAAAAATTACAATTCCGTGCCAAATGTTACTTTCGACGTGGTAGTTTCATCGAAACCCGCAACTGACCCCGACACACCAAATACAGGCGAAACTACTTACTCTCCTACGCAAACTCTTGCGGATCTATCTCTGCCGGATGGCTGGGAGTGGGCAGGCAGAACTATTACACCAAATGTGCTGGAGAACTTATATAAAGCGTACTACACAGTCATAGACTTTGTAAACCACGAATGATCAAACATAACGGGCTACAATAAATAAAATCATTGCGTTGAAAGGGATGTACCACTGAGGTTCGGCAAGGTAAATCCAAGCAGTGAATCGGAAGATTTGACAGCGGTTTGGGGACAGATTCTAAATGATATAGAGCTTCCGACACTTGAAGAAGGTAACTAGATTTGAGATTCACCTGGTACGAGCGTATCCAATAGAGGTAAAAAGAGAGGCACTAAGATACTATCTAGAGGGTATAGAATTTAGAAGAATAGAAAGGTTGCTGGGAATTAGACACACAGCAGTAATAAACCAGGTAAAGCAAGCAGGTAAAAAATAAAGAATATAGCTTTTGAAGAAAGAAAAGCAGAGAAAGTAGATGTTCTGGAACTGGACGAAATGTGCGTAAGCTTTAAAAAAATCGAACAAAAAATGGATATGGTTGACAGTAGAGCGATACTTACAAAAGATAAAGGGATTCTTTGTAGGTTCTCGGAACACTTCAAGTTTTGAAAATCTATTTCGAAATATTGAACATATAGATGCAAAAATTTACGCTACAGATACCTGGGATTCATATAATCTGATAAATCCTAAAAATCATATTGTTGGCAAATCGAATATCTATACGGTAGAACGTACTAATTGACTTTTACGCCTTTATTTAGCAAGCTTTGTTTGTAAAACCTACTCTGTTTCTAAATCTTTACATATGATTTTTTACTCTCTTTTCTTTTTTGTTTCCGTCACCTTTTGTCTTCTATCTATCTTTAGCTCTGCCATATAATATTCTTCCTGTGAATTTTTATTCATTGGATAATTTTATATGGCAGTCAAATAAAAATTTTTCTACCTCTATTTATCAAAATGCCTTACAAATAATTCAATCCATGAAGGGAAATATTTGAAGAAAAATTAAAGGGCAAATTTGTACATCCAACACCCCAATTTTTATATTTCCAAACCTCTTATTTCATGGGGATATTATGGGTTTATATGTCGTAAAATGTATATTTGTGCAATTCAACGACCAGTAATTATATATATAATTATTTAATCTCCAATTATATACCACTTTTTAATTTTTTTATTTTCTGAGCGAAGCGAAGAGGTCAAGCAAAGTGCGGCCCTAGGATTTTACGGGTAAACGTAAGTTTAGGAGTAAAATCTTCTTGATTAGTCTTTAATATAGCATCTGAGTATATAAAAAATATATTTACTATTATATTTATACGTACTGATTAAAGAAAACCTTTTATATATTAATTATCCCCTTCTTTCCTTAGTTTGCTTCAGAGCTAAGAGCTCACTTCGCTTCGGGAAATAAAAATATAAGTATAAAGAAGATTTCTGTTAATAAGCCAAATAACAGAAATCTTTAATTTAACGATTCCAAGAACTCAGACACTGACATTATAAGGTTTTCTCTAGGAAAATGCTTTAGATTCCCGTCTATTAATTTAGCATGACAAAATTTAGCCACTTCATAAAACTTTTTATCTTCTTCATCTTCAAATAGGGCTGATATTGGCTCTGCTATCAAGGCTTTAAAATTCTCTCAAACACCAAATATAAAAGTCTTGCCGGGTTACTGTTTTTAGACCACAATGCTGAAACTAATACATTTGTATCTATTACTATAAGCACAGTTACTTCCCTTTTTTCTCTTTTCTATATTCATTTATCTCAGCATTAATATCTTCTTCAGACATAAATCATTCTTTAGACGAGTCCATTCTCATCTTGTTAAATGCCACCATAGCTTTAGCTTGACGTACCGTTTTTAACATTTCATTATATTCTGCCATAAAAAGCTCTTTTTGATCTGCACGGTTGTTATGTTCAGAAGCCATATATGTTGAAACTGCTACTGTAGAACCTTTTTTTATGCCTTCAAAACAAGAATCGAACGTTTCTTTAAGTCCCCAATTAACTGCTGAAATTACTCTTATTTCTTTTAACGCAAGATAAGCTCCGCGCCAACGATTACGGAAAGTATTGTATATCTTAAGAGGATTAGCCATTTCAATATACATACTAAAGTCAGGTGTTAAAACCGCTTTTTATTTTTTTAGTTTGCCAATATAATTTTCTGGTTTTCCCCAAAAACATTCAAATTTATAATCATATAAGAAAAAATGTACCATCCTATCAAAATGTCTGCCCTTCTCTGTTTTAGAAATATCGAAACCTATAAGCCTAAGGTTATCAAAATCACTTGAGTTTATTTCAGTTTTAGGTATTATAGGCATACCATATTTGCCTATACCATAAAATTGATTTCTAAGAAATAATGAATCTGCTCTATATTTAAAATTTTGGTCTGTCACTTCTTTATCACTCCTAAAAAATAAGGTTTCATCACACCATTGAAGCCCCATTTTAATTGCGTATTAGAAATAAAAATTCTATAAAAATTTAATTTCTATATAAAATTATTTAAACTTTTTTTCATATCCTCTTTGCTTGGATGAATATATAGTGCAGTAGTGTTAAGTGATGAATGTCCGACTATGTAAGCTACTTCTTCAATTCTCATATTATTTCCAACTCTATTACTACAAAACCAGTGTCTAAGTTTGTGAGGGTGTATTTTTTCATTAAATCTTTTAAATATTATATTTGCTCCTGAAGTAGAAAGCTTATCAGATTTCCTGGTAATGAATAAATAAGGAGAATTAAAATGATTCTTATATTCCGGTTTGCAACGCTCCTTATTAATATACTTTTTTATAGCTTTCACCGCCTCAGGATTTAAGAAAACTGTTCGTTGTTTATTCCCTTTTCCCTTAACAATAGTAATTTCATATTTGTCAAAATCTATATCCTTCATTTGTATGGAAGCCATTTCCTGAACTCTCATCCCTGTGATTGCCATAAGATCTGCCATAGCATAATCTCTAAGATTCCCAGACTGTTTTATATCGTTAAGAAATTTTATAACCTCTTCCTTTTCAATATCTGAAAGATTTAAGTAAGATTTTTGAAGCTTAATCACATCCTTCCCTATAACTACAAATAAATCTATTTTGCCATTTGCTATAAGATATTCATTATATTTTTTAAGTTTGAAAAGTTTATAATTTACTGTTTTAGCACTTTGCCTAAGTTTAACTTGTAAGAAATTTTTGTATTTTAAAACATCCTCACGTGATATGATGTTAAGCTCTTGACAAGAATTTTCATTCCAGCGTGAGAAAAGCTCCAACTCCTTAGCATAACTATTGATAGTGTTCTGAGAATAAGATTTCTCTAGCATATAGCTTTTAAACTTTTCAATGTTCTTCTCAGCTAAAGATTTAACTTCTTTTTCTCTGATCTCCTCCTCCGCTAGTTCTTTCTTTTTCATCTAAAATACTTTAGGCATGGCAAATTACTCCATTCTTATTAGTTTATAAGAATGGATGTTATATAATAAATAAAACAATGTCAATATCATAACTAACCACAAAAGAGATATTTTTTTAATTAATTGATTTTAGTATATTTGTATATAAATTTATTAATAAAACTAATTATTATATTTATATGCTTAATTTTGGCGTCGATAGCTGAATTTTGTCGATATTTATATCTAAATGCCCCAAACAGTAAGTAATCAATTATATATCTACGAATAGAGTCACGATTTAAAAACTACCCTATTTATGCTTCAGGTAATTGAATTAGAAGCATCTATTTTTAAGTTTAAATTATAGATGGAGCAACTTGGGGCTAGTGATGATATGTACCCTCTTGCCTGTGAAAAATATCCCCCTCCAGCAAAAACGCCGCTATAAACGGCGTTGTACTGCGGCTTGTAACTATTCAATATAATTATATGCTATATAAAATAAATCTTATTTTTCGTATTTTAATTTTCAATTTTTCTAATACATATTTATCAAAAAATTAATTATTATATTTTAATTTTAAAAAAAATACTACATAATAAAAAATAAGTCACATCGTTATTAACAAACTTTATTTTATTTATAAATACGCCTTGACAATATTCAAAAAAGCATCTTAAAAATTAAATTATACGTGATAAAAAACAAAAAATTAAATAAGAAAGGTATGTTGAACAATGATAAGGGAAGATAAGCGTCAAGGCACATGCTAACTCGGTAGAGCTAAAAATAGACAGAAGGCAAAAGGTGACGGAAACAAAAAAGAAAAGAGAGTAAAAAATCATGTGTAAAGATTTAGAGGCAGAGTAAGTTTTACGAGCGAAGCGTGCTAAATAAAGGCGTAAAAGTCAATTAGTACGTTCTACCGTATAGGTATTCGATTTGCCAACAATATGATTTTTAGGATTTATCAGATTATATGAATCCCAGGTATCTGTAGCGTAAATTTTTGCATCTATATGTTCAATATTTCGAAATAGATTTTCAAAACTTGAAGTGTTCCGAGAACCTACAAAGAATCCCTTTATCTTTTGTAAGTATCGCTCTACTGTCAACCATATCCATTTTTTGTTCGATTTTTTTAAAGCTTACGCACATTTCGTCCAGTTCCAGAACATCTACTTTCTCTGCTTTTCTTTCTTCAAAAGCTATATCCTTTATTTTTTACCTGCTTTATTTACCTGGTTTATTACTGCTGTGTGGCTAATTCCCAGCAACCTTTCTATTCTTCTAAATCCTATACCCTCTAGATAGTATCTTAGTGCCCCACTTTTTACCTCTATTGGATATCCATGTGGCTCGCTTTTGGTATAATTACATCCACATCTTTTACATTCGTATCTTTATTTTCCGCCTTTAAATCCATTTTTTGTCTTTTCTTCTCCTTTACATTTTGGACATCTCATTTCTAATCATCTCGTGATTAGTTTTACCCTCTTTCTATCTATTTTGGCACTTCCAAGTAAGGAAGAAAAAACGCGTATAAGGTTAACTTGTAAGATAAAAGTAGACAGATAAAAACAGTTTACTTTTTTGATTGTTATAATTTTAATAAGGAGATGATGAAAATGGGAAGAAAAAATGAGAATTACAAATAGAGTTTTAAAAATAAGGTTTATCAACAAATCAGGTAGCTAAAGAAGATATTTCAGGAGAGATACTTAGGAATTGGATTATAAAGTATTCAAAATTTGGAGAAACAGCACCAGAAAATAAAAAGAATCCCGGGAATCCATATTGATAAGAAACAACTAACAAAAGAAGAACAATTGGAATATGAAAATATGAAATTAAAAATCGAGAAAAAAGTACTAAAAAAGATATCTAATGAAAGAAGATGTCCAATTGTAAAACTTATGAAGTAACTCAAATAAAATTTGAAATAATAGAATTATTAGGTAAAGGCTATAACATAAAATCATTATGTAGCACTATGAAGGTATCAAGATCCGGTTATTATAAGTGGTTAAAAAATAAACAATTATGAAATAAATAGAGAAAAATTAGGAAAGCTTATCAAAGATATTCATAAAAGAAAACCGAATTACGGATATCATAGAATAAATGCAGTTATAAGAAAAGAAACAGGTTGTATTGTATCACGTAATTTGGCTTACAAAGTGTGAAAATTAAATATAAAATTAAAAGCAAAACATTATAAATATAAGAACCTTGGACCTGCATCGGTTAATTTTTCTAATATAATGTGCGGAAATCGGAAAACAGCAAAACCATTTGAAAAAATTGTTTCAGATACAACGAAAATATGGTTTATAAAGAAAGACATATGACCTAACATTTTATTTAGATGTATTTAATAATGAAATTGTTGGTTCTGATGTCAGAGAATCAATGAACGGAAATAGAGATTAATCATCGTAAAGCATTAAATAATATGTTAAATAATAAAATAAAAAGAGGATATAAAGACCAAAATACAATTGTTCACACTGATCAAGGTGCTGTGCATTTCTCAATGTCATTTAACAATATATTTAATTCTTATAAAGTAATTAGATCTATAAACTGGTGCTCCTACTGGCAATCCAGTTATTGAATCAAAAAAATGGCTGGATTAAGCAAGAAATATATATTGATTTTGACATCAATAATTTTAACACTGTTCAAGAATATATTAATGATATTGTTTATAATAATAATCACTTAAGACTAAGTTATTCATTAAATTATAAAACCTCTATTCAATATAATTTTGTATTAGGATTCAATTAATACTTTTTGTGTATACTTTTTGTTGATAAGCTCATGGAGTAGTGTTTTTATTTTTTAATATTTATAATATTTGCATTTAGATCTTTATAAAAAGCCGATTCATGCGATACTAATATTAAAGTACCTTCCCATTTAAGAAGTTCTTCTTTAAGAACACTTTTTGAGTCTACATCTAAATGATTTGTAGGTTCGTCTAGAATTAGAGTATTACATTTCGTAAGCATTAATATGCACAATTTTACTTTAGATTGTTCTCCTCCGCTTAGAGTGTTTACAGGCTGGGAAGCATTTTTAGATTTTACCCCACACTGTGCGAGATATTTTCTAATTTCTCTTTCAGAAAGTTTTGGAAATGCTGATGATACTATATTTATAGGATTAAGAGATGGATTTTTAAAGTCCAGATCTTGTTTAAAGTATCCGATAGATGTGTTGGGTGCAAATTTAAAAGCCCCAGATATTTTAGGTGTTTTACCGATTAAAGTTTTAAGCAAAGTAGACTTTCCGATACCGTTAAATCCTGTTATTACAGTTTTTTCTCCAGAACGTATTTTAAAATTAAGTTTTGGAAGAATGGGATATTTGTAGCCTATCTCTAAGTCTTCTACGATCAGTGTGTCTTGGGATGTTATTGGAAGCGAATGGAATTTAAAATGTGGTTTTCCTGTTTCTTTGGGAGGGGGAAGCCTATCTATTTTGTTTAGCATTTTTTCTACGCTTTTAGCCATTTTTGCTGTAGACGCTCTAGCTTTATTTTTAGAAATATAAGTTTCATATTTTTTGATTTGTTTTTTCTGAGCTTCAAATTGACGTATATAATTTTCTTTTTTGAGTCCTTTAAGTTCTATAAACTTAGTGAAGTTGCCCGTATACTTTCTTATGCATTGGAATTCTATGTCGCAAATGCAAGTTGTAATTTTATCTAGAAAGTCAAAGTCGTGGGATATTACTATAAACGCACCTTCAAAGTTTTTTAGATAATTTGTAAGCCACTGAATATGTTCTTTGTCTAAAAAGTTTGTGGGTTCGTCCAAAAGAAGTATGTTGGGAGATTCGAGAAGTAATTTGGCAAGTATTACTTTAGCTCTTTGACCTCCGCTAAGATTGGACAGTTTATTATTAATACCTATGGCCGTAATTCCAAGACCATCTGCTACTTTCAAAATTGTACTTTCAATTTCGTAAAATCCCCTGTTAACTAGAATACTTTGATAATCTGACGCTTTGTCCATATTTTCGTTTGACATATTTTTTTCCATATCGCTGTAAATTTTATTCAGTTCAGATTCTATCATATAAAGATCGTTGTACGAAGTTTTTAGATACTGCATTATAGTAAGATTTTGATCTATTTTTGCATGTTGGTCAAGGTAACCTATTTTAGCACCTTTTTGCCATCTGATTTCACCTTTGTCGGGGATTATTTCTCCTGTTATTGAATTTAGAAGAGTTGTTTTTCCTGTACCGTTTTGTCCGACAAGACCCATATGTTCGCCTTTGAATAGTTCAAAGGATACGTCTTTATATAAAAGTTTATCTCCAAAAGAATGAGATAGATTTATTATTTCCAATAGTGCCATAATTACTTTCCTTTTTTATTTGTTTGAAAAATGTATATATAAAAAATATAATATTTTTATAAGCTATTATTTAATATTATCATATATTTTTATAGCTTTCATTATTTTTATAAAATTTAAATTATTTTAAGGAATGAATCTATTGAGAATAAGCTTTGATATGTATAAATTGACTTCTGTGGAACTATCGCCAAAATTATTGGGTAAAGTTTTATGCAGAAGATTAGGGACTGAGATATTAAAATGCAGAATAACAGAAACTGAAGCTTACTATAGTCAGTTAGACACTGCTTGTCATGCACATAAAGGTAAAACTAATCGTACCAGGGTAATGTATGAAGAGGGAGGATTAGCGTATGTTTATTTATGCTATGGAATTCACTGGATGTTAAATGTTGTTACAGGTGAAAAGGATATTCCTCAGGCTGTACTTATTAGAGGTGTGGAAGGGTATAACGGTCCAGGAAAACTTACTAAATTTTTAAATATAGATGGAAATCTAAATGGAGAAAATTTAATTTTATCTGATAAACTTTGGATAGAAGACGATAATTTTACGTGTAGTTTTAAAGCAACCAAGAGAATAGGAATAGATTACGCTACCGATGAATATATAAATAAATTGTGGAGATTCGTTTGTATTTAGAATGTTTATGAAAGATTGACGAATATTTAGCATATATTTTCATGGTGATAAATTTGGATAAACATGAAATTACAAAAATGCTTGAATACTCAGGTCTTTCTTATAAAAATGTTCAGCCGGAAAATCCAAAAGAATCAGTTGTTTTTATAAATGATGGAAAAACGGATATACAGTGCTTCGTGAGGAAAAAGCAAGGTAAACTAATAATAGTATTTCGAGGTTCAGACTCAAAAAAAGATTGGCTTACGGACTTTCAATTTTGGAAAAAAACTGTTCCTTACAATAACTTTTCAAGTAAAATAAGGGTTCACAGTGGATTCTTAAATGCATATAGGTCTAAAAATGTAAGGGACAAAATCCATTCTTTAATTACCAAAGATATATACAAAATTCAAATTACAGGTCATTCTTATGGAGCAGGACTTGCTACTCTTTGCGCTGTGGATCTTGAATATAATTTCAGTTCCATAGATTATGAAGTTGTGTTGTTTGGATCTCCAAGAGTAGGCAATAGAGCATTTAAAGAATCGTATAATAAAAGAGTTTTTAAAACGATAAGAGTAGAAAATGGAAATGATATTGTAACTAAGATACCGTTTAAATTTTTAGGGTACAGGCATGTAGGCGTAAAATTACATATAGGTTTGCCACAATTATTTGGAGTGATTTCTTTTTCTGATCATGAATTGCAAAAATATTATAATAAACTTTTAAATTTTTTTTACTAGTACTTTTATCTTACTACATAAAGACGCACTAGATTAAATTTCTAGTGCGTTTTTATATTATTCTTCCATTTGTTTTCCAAGAAAGTTTGCGGCTGTCTGGGCAAGTTTCGTATTGGATTCTACTGCTGAGTCTGTTAGTTGTACTTCTTCAGCATGAAGCATAATTACTGCTCCGGTGACGTCTCCGGAAGATATAATTGGGTATACTAAACATGCTGATTTGTCTATACCTTCTACCGGAAGAAAATTTTTATTTTTAGTTGTCCATGCAGAAAAGCTTTGACGTGCTTCCATAAGGTCTTCTAAGGACTGTGTAATACGTCTTTCTAAAAATTCCTTTTTAGATATTCCTGCAACTGCGACTATATGGTCTCTGTCACAAAATAAAGTCGGAAGTGACGTTGCTTTAAATAATACTTCTGCGTATTGAGAAGCAAAAGTGGACAATTCACCTATTGGAGAGTATTTTTTGAATACTACCTCACCGTTTGTATCTGTGTATATTTCAAGTGGGTCTCCTTCTCTAATTCTAAGAGTTCTTCTTATTTCTTTTGGGATTACTATACGCCCTAAGTCATCAATTCTTCTTACTATTCCTGTAGCTTTCATTTTTTACCTCCTTAGCAATATAAATATTGCATTTTGTTAGTATAAATAATAGTTTGCAAAGTTAGTTTTACACATTTATCACAATATATTCATATTATTTTATAAAATTTTGCTATAAATATATAGTTGTTGTTTTTATATTTATATAAATAGTAATTTTTTAAAAAATTATTTAATTCATAGAATAAGAAGTGGTTTTTTGAATCTGACGTCTGATATGAAAGTGAGAAAATTAGAGGGATTCAGCGGGATAAAAATAGGGACGTTAAGAAAATAGAAATAAGTTGATAATAGATAAATAATTGAATATAATATTAAATATATTATTTATGGAGGTATTTTTATGAAAGCGATGGTTAATGAAGAATGTATAAGTTGTGGGATGTGTATAGATATATGTCCAGAGGTTTTCAGCTATAACGAGGAAGAAAAATCGCAGGCAATAGAAAGTGACATACCAACCAAACTTGAAGAAAAAGTAGTAGAAGCACAGAATTCTTGCCCGGTTGACGCTATCAAAGTAGAATAGACTTAAATATTATAAAGAAAAAATCCGATAGGTAGTTTATCCTATCGGATTTTTATTTGCGACATTATTAATGGAAGATTATTTTATTATCGTAATGAAAGTAGGATAGATTTAGATGTTATAAGGATGTAATTTAATAGATATTGGAATTTGTAGACTAACTTTACGTAGCAATGAATCATATAAATTAACAAAAAACATTTTAGATATAAAGTATATTACACACGATACAGATTAAAAAATAAGTTATTTTTCAAAAACTATATATAAAGGGTAATTAAGAGAAAAAATAAATTTCCTCAATAAATGGTGTAAATTGGCCGATTGATTAGATCAAACAAAAATAATTTAATAAATATTTAATTATAAAAACTGCATTTTGATCAAAAAAATCAGAATTTTATTTATAAAGACATAATAAATAAAAGAAATAGTTGATAAATACATTATAATTGAGATCAAAACTTTTGAAAAAACACCAAATAGGTTAACGTGAAACCAATACGTTAACTCCACGTCAAGGTAAGCGACCTACCTCACGCACAACTACATAATTAGCACTTGACACCATAAAAGTGAAAAATGTAAATATCCGAGAAAACGGTAGAGCTAAAAAAAGACAGAAGACATAAAGATGGCGAAAGGAAATAGAGATAAAGAGAATAAAAAATCATGTCTAAAGATTTAAAAACAAAATAAGTTTTGCGAGTAAAACGGACTAAATAGTATCGTAAAAGTCGGTTAGTATGTTCTACGGTATAGGCATGAGCTTTACAAACAATATATTTTTTTAGGGTCAATTAAATTATATGCCTCCAAAGCATCTGTAGCGTATGCCTTCACGTTTAGCCTTTGTATATTTTGAGAAAATTTCTCAAAGCTTTACGTTTCAAAATAGCCCACATAAAATCCTCGTATTTTTCGAGAGGCTCTCTACTGCCAACTATGTCCATTTTTTGTTCGATTTTTTAAGGTTTACACACAACTCGTCAAGCTCCGGGACATCTACTTTCTCTGTTTTTCTTCCTTAAAAAGCGGTATCTTTTATTTTTTCTCCGATCTTTTTTACCCAGTATATCACTGCTGAATGGCTTACCCCCCGGTAATCTTTCTATTCGCCTCTAAAACCTATACCCTATATATTAATATACCTTAGTACTTCTCTTTTTACCTCTGCGGATATTCATGTGGCGTTCTTTGGGTATAATTGAATCCACATGTTTTACATTTATATTTTTGCATTCCGCTTTTAAATCTATTTTTTGTCTTTTCTTTTCATTTGCTTTTTGGACATCTCATTTCTAATCACCTTATGATTAGTCTGCCTTATTCCCTATCTATTTTTCACTGCCTATTATAGTTTCACATCTTTACGTTTTTATAACGAAAAGAGCTAAATATCGCTCTTTTGTCATGCTCTTATTTAAAAATAATTTCACGGGAGGACGTGGATTCTATACCCCACAATACTATTTTACAATATTAAATTCGTTATTTTCGTCAAGTTTACATTTTTTCAAAAAAGCGCTGTGCTTGCATCTTAGGTACTGCACTGTTTGTCATGCTTTCCTATTGCAAACGCCACTTTCTGCCAACTCAAATTCTGCATATATCTAAGAGTTAAAATCATGCGCATTTCGCTGTCTTGTACGCTTTCTATAAATCTATTTATATGGTTTAATTCATAAAAGCACTTTTTTAAATTTAGGTCTAAAAGTCCTTTTAAGTCTGCTATTCTCGCAGCATATTTCTCGACTTTATCGTTTATTCCTGTTCCGCGTGGCACACCCGCTATTTTGGATGTGCAGGCTGTTGCTAAGGTTTCTATAACTCCTCCAGTCTTTTTTGTTGTTCTTTGACTTCTTTCCTTAAAATAGTAAAGCTGTGATAATTCTTTTTTGTCATAAAAAATCCTCCTAAACAAAAAACTAACAGCTTTCGTTTTCCGCTAGTCTTTAAATGATTTCTTTTATTTCTATTTTATAAACTTTTTTTCACGTCTGCACTGGATAACTGTTGACCTCTCCGTAATTTGCGTCTTGCGTTTTTTTAATTTCAAATCCGACCGCTATGCAATGTTTTTTGAGGTTTTTCCAGTCATATTTTTGTCCGTTTTAATCTGTATTAACTTTATGTCAGCGTACTCTTTTGATTTGTCAAGCTTGATTTCAAGTTTTTTGACTTCTTTTGCCCTTTGGCTCGCTGTATTCATACGCTGTAGCGGTCTTTTTGTCGTTTAAGCTCTTTTTCTTTAATATTTATTACAACCTGAGGCTGATCGTAAGTTTTAATAGTTAAAAACTTAATTATGTCATAAATAAACGATCCCATGAAATATGATATAAGCATGATAAAAAATTGATTTGTAAACATAGTTTAGTTCCTTTCTAATTAAATAATTGCATTAAAAAACCGCCCTGACTTTATAATGTCAAAGCGGCTCCATTATTTTTGGTAATTTTAACTGTTGATATTACTTAGCTTTTATCATACAATAAAGGTAATAAGGGTTTTCCACTAATCCTTGTTGATGTTTATTATGTTAATTGAAATAGTAACCTCATTTTGGGGTTGCTTTTTCTTTTTGTACCAATTACAAACCAACTTGATTAGTTTATGTATAACCCTTTTCATGACATCACCTCCACTACTAAAATTTTAAGTCCAGAGTGTGGTGTATCAATCAAGGATTAACCCTTACTACCTTGTTTTATTATATCATAAATAAATTGCAATTTAAATTAATACCTTGTTTAAAACATAATTAATAAGTTGATTTTTAGAAATACCCATTAAATCAGCAGTATTTTTAAGTCTTTCTTGAGTTCTAGGACTAACTCTTAACTTTATTTCCTCACTTCTTTTAATACTGGTTTCTATTTCACTTTTAATTTCTTTGCATTTCATGTCTATATTCATTTTTTGTTCTCCATTCTTTATAAAAATACCGCCTTGAGATTATATAGCTTCAAAGCGGCTATTTTATTTGTATTGTAAGTTTTTTACTTAGGGATTTTAAGAGTTTGGTTTGGATAAATGATAGTGGAAGAAAGATTATTTATATTTTGAATTTGTTGCCACTTCGTCCCGTCTCCGA
>CAQBRY010000038.1 GCA_948762645.1 uncultured Eubacteriales bacterium
ATCTGGTTGGAATCTTTCTTCCCATATCCTCCCCTTATTATTACAAATTCCACACTATCATTTTTTGCTCTTTGAAAATCTATTTCTCCTTGCCATTTAATTACTATTTCCTTATTTATTGGCTAAGTGTTATAAAGAATAGCGTAGAAATAACAACATATTCAGAATATTGTAGCAAAATAAAACAAGTTATAATTCCATACTTTGAAAAGAATTATCCTGATTTGCTGCTCAAGGATATTACTCCAAAGCATATACAGGATTTTTATTCTTATAAAATGGATATTGATAAAGTAAGTGCGAATACGGTAATACATTATCATGCAAATATCCGAAAAGCGTTAGCATTTGCTTTTAAAAATGATTTATTGGACTATAATCCAACAAATAGAGTAGAAAGGTCTAAAAAAATAAATTTACTGGAAACATATATGACTCAAAAAAGCTTTATGAGTTATTCAATATCGTTAAAGGTGAAAAAATTGAACTTGCCGTAATTTTAGATTCATTTTATGGTTTAAGGCGAAGTGAAATAGTCGGATTAAAATGGGACACAACAAACTTCGATAAAAAAACTATAACTATTGCTCATACTATTTCTCAATGTGTAGTAGATGGAAAGTATCAAACCGTCTGTAAAGATAGAGCAAAAACAAAATCAAGTCATAGAACTTTGCCAATTGTTAAACCTTTTGAAGAAATCTTATTAAGGTTGAAACAGGAACAAAAATTTAGTAAAAAGGTATGCGGTAGTTCTTGTATCAAAGATTTTGAAGGCTACATATATGTAGACCAAATAGGGAATTTAATAAAACCTGGATATATTACTTCTCACTTTAAACTAGTTTTGAAAAAGAACATATTCGTTTCCATGATTTAAGACATAGTTGTGCAAGTTTATTGTATGCAAATGGGGTAAGCATGAAAGAAATTCAAGAATGGTTCGGACACAGTCAACTATCAACTACAGCGGATATTTATACTCACTTAGATTTTAAATCCAAAATATCATCTGCAAACACAATAATTGGAATTTTCCCCTAAAAACAATACTAAATTAATTGGAGGGATGGATTTTCAACAAAAATATGCAATTAGTTAACAATATTTTTCTACATATATAAAAAAGCCTCTTATATGTACTAAGAATCACCACATAAGAAACTTATTTTTGGTGCCGATGACCGGACTTGAACCGGTACGATGTTGCCACCGAGGGATTTTAAGTCCCTTGCGTCTGCCTATTCCGCCACATCGGCAATTATTTTCTAATCATTGATGCAATAAATAAATTACACAATGATTAGTATAATTAAATTATTTTTTTTTGTCAAGAAAATTCTTAAGAATTAACATCTTTCATGGTTAAAGACACTCTTTTTTTATCTTCATCTATAGATTTTATTTTGACTTTTATTACATCCCCAATTTTTAATAAATCCTTAGGAGAACCTATTTTTTCATTTGAAATCTCTGATATATGTACAAGACCATCTACCCCTGGAAGTATATTAAAGAAAGCTCCGTAAGGCAAAATATTTACAACTTTCGATTCAAACTCTTTTCCTACATAATATTCTTTATTTAATATTTTCCACGGATTGTCTTCGGATTTTTTATAAACTAAAGAAACTTTTTGCTTTTCCTGATCGAACGATTTTATTCTTACCTCCACTTTATCTCCTAATTTAACAATATCTGAAGGGTGATTAACCCTTTTCCAAGATAAATCTGAAATATGTATCATACCATCAATATATCCAAGATCCACAAATACTCCGTAATTAGTTATAGACTTTACTATCCCTTCGTATCTCTTACCTTTTTCGATAGTACTCCAAAATTTTTTAAGCCAGTCTTTTTTATCATTATCTTCTACAAGTTTTATTGACCCTACAACCCTTCTCCTAGACTGATTAACTTCAATAATTTTAAACTTATAGTTATTATTTAAATAATTTTCAAGAGAAATCCTTTTGTTCCCACCAATTTGTGAAGAAGGAATAAAAACATCCACACCCTGACAAGATATTAACATTCCACCTTTAACAATCTTTTTCACCGTACCTTCTAAAACTTCTGAATTTTTTTCATATTTTAAAAATTTGTCCCATTGCTCATTTAAAGCTATCCTTTTCTTAGACAACAAAATTATTCCTTCCTGATCATATGTACGAAGTACAAATAGCGTCAGTATATCTCCCGTCTTTACTATCTCTCTAGGATCTACATCCGGATCTATTGAAAGTTCGGAAGCAGGAACAATTCCAGACTGCTTTCTTCCTATATCTACATAAACTTCATTAGGTTTTACACTAATAACAGTTCCATTAACAATTTTTCCTTCATTGAAATTCTTTAATGATTCCTCTAACATTTCTTCAAAATTTTCAGAAAAACTATCTTCTTTTAATATATCTTTTTTATCCATAACATTCTATCTCCTCTATTAAATATATGTTGTAATAAAAATAATATTTTGCTAAATTATTAATATTTTATCCAATAAAAAATGTGACTTAAAATAATCATATTATTTATTCGATCTATATATTATATATAAAAGAAAAATATTTGTAAATAAAAAAGATTTTTTTGTAGATTTTAACTCAATAATTTATTTTACATTACTTAACTATTTAAAGTTAAATAATGTAAATTTTAATCTATAATCTTAAATTAATAATCTTATTCATAATATATTTAGTAGATTTTTTAAATCCAAGCAAATTATTAGAGCTTATTTCTAAATCTTCACAGTTTATAGGATCGCCATATTTGATTTTAGTTTTAGTAAACATTCTAATTTTATTATTGTCCGACCCTGTAATACATACGGGTAAAATAGGTTTTTGTGTACTATAAGATAAAACAGAAACTCCAGATTTAGGTCTTAAAAATTCTCCTGTTTTAGATCTCGTACCTTCAATAAATATACCTAACACACCATTTGACTTTAATATATTTTCAGCCGTATTTAGTCCCTCTTTATCGTTTTTGCCTCGCTCAATAGAAAAAGCACCTAGCATTTTAAGTATTTTCCCAAATACTCTGACTTTAAAAAGCTCTGATTTTGCCATAAAAAGTATAGGTCTAGAGTGAGTAATAGCTAAAAATATTGGGTCTAAATTAGAAAGATGATTTGAACATAATATATATCCCTGATCTATTTTATTTAGATTTTCTTTACCAATTACTTCATAAGGATATAACAGTTTTATAAAAGGCTTTGCTATAGTTACTAACATTTTATAGAAAGATATATTTTGTCTCATACTGTCACACTTTTCTTTACTATATCTAATATAATATCTACTACCTCATCTAATGTATATTCAGTAGTATCCACAATTATAGAATCTCTTGCAGGTATCAACGGTGCTATTTCTCTATTCGAATCATTATAGTCTCTTTGTTTTATTGACTCTAATACTTCATCGTAACTACCCTTATATCCTTTATCCTGATATTCTAAATATCTCCTTTTTGCCCTTGCTTCTAATGAAGCTGTTAGAAAAATTTTTATATTGGCACTTGGTAATACAATTGTCCCTATATCTCGGCCATCCATGATGATATTATTTTCTTTGGCAAAATTTCTTTGGAAATCCAATAAAAATTTTCTTACAATTCCTATTGACGATATATCTGACGCCAAAGATGATATTTTATCTGTTCTTATGCTGTCAGTTACGTCTTTATGACAGAGTATAACCCTTTGCTGATCTCCTCTAAATTCAAGCTTAAGGTCAATATTTTTAAGTCCTTTTTCTAATACGTCTATATTGCTATAGTCTAAATCATTACATACAAAATAAAATGCTATCGATCTATATAGTGCTCCTGTATCCAAATATAAAAAACCTAATTTTTTAGATAAAATTTTTGAAACTGTACTTTTTCCCGCACTTGCAGGTCCGTCTATAGCAATCGCTACCATAAAATAATCTTCCCTTTCAATTAAAAATGGTCTCTAAGAGACCATTTGAAATTTAGTTTAATTTAATCTATTTTCTTATCCTGAATCTCCTTAGAAATAATATCTATAAATTTTCTCAGTTCCATCTGTCCAAGATCGCCCTTTTTCCTATTTCTAACTGAAATATTTTCACTTTGTACCTCTTTATCTCCTATAATCATCATATAAGGTATTTTCTCTATCTGAGCCCCTCTAATTTTATATCCTATTTTTTCATTTCTATCATCAACTGATACCCTTAATTTAGACTCTTTCATCTCAGCTTCAATTTGCCTTGCATACTCATGCTGTTTTTCACTTATTGGCAATATTCTTATCTGCTCCGGCATAAGCCAAGTTGGAAGTGCTCCTGCATAATGTTCAATTAAAATTCCTATAAATCTTTCTATACTTCCGAAAATTACTCTATGTATCATAACTGGACGTTTCTTAGAATTATCTTGGTCAATATAAGTTAAATCAAATCTTTCCGGCATTTGGAAATCTAGTTGTACTGTTCCACATTGCCATGTCCTGCCAATAGAATCTTCTATATGAAAGTCTATTTTAGGACCATAAAAAGCTCCATCTCCTTCATTTATTTTATAAGGTTTACCATTTGAATCAAGCGCTTTTCTTAAGGATTCTGTTGCTACTTCCCATTGCTTATCAGTTCCCATAGAATTTTCAGGTCTTGTAGAAAGTTCTAAAGTATATTTGAATCCAAAAATACTATAGAATTTATCTATTAACTTCATTACACCTAGAATTTCTTCTTCTATTTGATCTTCAGTCATGAATATATGAGCATCATCTTGAGTAAAACATCTTACTCTCATTAGCCCATGCAAAGTCCCCGACAATTCATGCCTGTGAACTAAACCAAGTTCAGCTATTCTTTGAGGCAAGTCTCTATAAGAATGCAGTTTTCTTTTGTATACAAGCATTCCCCCGGGGCAATTCATTGGCTTAACAGCATAATCCATATCGTCTATCTTGGTAGTATACATATTGTCTTGATAATGATCCCAATGCCCTGAACGGTGCCACAATTCTTGGTTTAATATCATAGGAGTTTTTATTTCTTGATACCTGTTTTCTTCATGTTCTTTTCTCCAAAAATTTTCAAGAATATTTCTAAGAACCATGCCTTTTGGTAAAAAGAATGGAAATCCAGGTCCTTCTTCATAAATATCAAATAAATCAAGCTCACGACCAAGTTTTCTATGGTCTCTCTTTTTTGCTTCCTCTATTCTTTTTAAGTACTCATCTAGTTGATCCTTATCAGGAAACGATATACCATATATCCTTTGAAGCATCTTATTTTTAGCGTCTCCACGCCAATAAGCTCCTGTGCAACTTGTAAGCTTTAATACCTTTACATCTCCAGTAAACATTAAGTGGGGTCCTCTGCATAGGTCTACAAATTCACCTTGCTTATAAAAAGAAATTACTTCTCCTTTACCAGAATGCTCTTTTATTAATTCAATTTTATAGCTCTCATTTTTTTCTTCCATTAACTTTAGGGCTTCATCTACAGGTAAAGTAAATCTTTCTATGTTAAAGTTTTCTTTAATAATCCTATTTACTTCTTTTTGTATTATATCCAGATCATCCGGTGTAATAGTTTTATCTAAATCCACATCATAATAAAATCCATTGTCTATGGAAGGACCTATAGCAAGTTTTGCATTTTTAAATACACGTTTAATTGCTTGTGCCAATATGTGAGCGGAAGTATGCCAGTAAACCTTTTTTCCATCTATATCATTAAAACTAAGTTTTGAAATCTTACAATCAGTAGTAATTGGTGTGCGTAAATCTACAACTTTGTCGCCTATTTTACCGGCACAAATTAACTGATTATTAACTTGTCCAGCTTCTTTAAAAACATCATATATAGTAGTCCCCTCAGAACACTTTCCTTCATATGAACTATCTTTTAAAAAAACTTTGATCATCACAACGCACCTCTTTATTTATAAAATAATTTGTTTTTACGCTTCTTATAAATATATACAGAAATATATAAAATTATGAAGCCTAAAATAGTAGCAAGAAATAATATCCAATTACTATCTGTTCCAATTTTAACTTCTATCCATAGGGAATTCAATAGGATATTTACTTCAGAAGGTAAATTTAAAAATATTTCACAGTTTTTAATAGTATCATCGTCTGGATAGGAAAATTTATTATAGCTATTGTCCTTGCTAAGGATGTCCATTACTTCTCTCTGCGGAGATGAGTATCCTATATAAGATATATTTTCCAAAGCTATATCTGTCCGACACATAAAATTGATATATTTTTCAGCTTCTTCTTTATATTTAGCACCCTTTGGAATACACATAGAATCAACAAATTTAATACTCCCATTTTTCGGAATCACAAACCCAATATCAGGATTATTTTTCATTATTAATGCCGCGTCCCCAGAATAATAAGGTGCCAGAACAGCCTCTGAGTTACCAATTTTATCAAATATCTGATCCATAACATAGGACTGCACCAAAGGCTTTTGATCTATCAATTCCTGATAAGCTTTATGCAAGTCATCTTCATTTGTACTATTTATTGATTTGCCTAACCTAATGAGTGAAATCCCAAAAGAATCTCTTGCATTATCAAACATAAGTATTTTTCCGCTATATTTTTTATTCCATAATATATTCCAATCAATATCTTCTTCTCTTTCATTTACGTACTTCTTATTATAATATATTCCTACTACTCCCCATGTATAAGGAACTGCATATTCATTTTTGGAATCATATTCTAAATTTCGGAAGTTATTGTCAATAAAATTATAATTAGGGATATTATTAAAGTCCAATTTATGGAGCATATCATTTTCAATCAATTTAGAAATTGTATAATCAGAAGGGATTATGACGTCATAATTTGCCCCTCCTCCGGAAAGTTTTGCAAATAGTTCCTCATTCGTCTGAAAAGTAGTATAGTTAACATTTATACCTGTCTCCTTTGTAAACTGTGCATTTACATTTAGTCCCCCATCAGATCCATTAGATATATACTCTCCCCAGTTATATACATTTATCGTAATATTATCATCCTTGGCAATTACCGTACTAATAGTACTCACAAATATACTTAATAAAATAATCCTTTTTAAAATTTTTTTCACTATATTTAAGTCTCACCCCAAACTCATTAATAATAATCAACAAACACTTTATATTTCTATATATTATATCTTAATAAATTGACTTAGTATATGTTGATTAGACTTTTTAACTCTTTCTCTTCCTTTTCTTATATTTATAATTATAACAAGAGTAAACATTATTACAAATAATACTGTAGATAAAGCGTTTATTTCAGGACTTATTATTCTTCTTGTCATAGAATATATAGTCAAAGGCAATGTTTGTACTGTACCGCTTGTAAAATAACTTATCAAAAAATCGTCTATTGACATCGTAAATGACATCATAAATCCAGTCACTACCCCAGAAGTAATCTGAGGCATCACAACCTTAAAAAATGCCTGAAAATGATTACACCCCAAATCCTGTGCTGCTTCATATATACTTGAATCCATTTGTCTAAGCTTTGGCAGTACTGACAGCACTACATAAGGCAAACAAAACGTAGAATGAGACAATATTAATGTTAAAAGTCCGGGCTTTAAAAATCCAGTCTTACTATATATAAATACAAATAAAAGCATCATTGAAATACCCGTAACTATTTCAGGATTAAGCATTGGAAGATTTGTAATGTTAATTAAAACTTTTTTAAAAATACTTTTTGTGTTTACTATTCCAACTGCCGCCAAAGTACCCAAAACCGTAGCAATTACAGATGACACCACAGCTATTATTATAGTATTGGAAAAAGCTGAAAGTATCTCAGAATTATTTATAAGTTTAATATACCATTTAAAAGTAAATCCTCCCCAAATAACTCTGCTTTTTGAATCGTTAAAAGAATATATTATAAGTATTGCTATCGGAGAGTATAAAAAAAGAAAAAAAAGAAACTGATATATTTTACTAAATAATTTCAAATACTTGTCCTCCAAAACTAAATTACTATATTTTTATCTCTGGAATCATCATTGTCAAACTGGTTCATTATTCCCATACATATTAATATTAAAACTATTAAAAATAGTGAAATAGCCGAACCCAAATTAGGATTATAAGTATTACCTAAAAACTGCATCTCTATCAAATCGCCTATTAATAAATTGGCTCCTCCGCCCAACATTTTAGATATTATAAAAGTACTGACGGCTGGAACAAATACCATCGTAACCCCAGAAATTACTCCGGGAATACTTAGCGGAAAAATAATTTTTATAAACGTCATTACCCTGTTAGCACCCAAATCATGAGCTGCCTCAATAAGACTATTATCAATTTTTATAAGTACGGAATAAATCTGAAGTACCATATAAGGAATAAAATTATATACCATTCCTAAAATTATTGCACCTTGAGTGTTTATTAAGCTTAGACCATTAAATCCCAAAGTTCGTAAAAAAGAGTTAAGCAAACCGTTATTTTCTAAAATCGTCATCCATGCATACGTTCTTAATAAAAAACTCATCCACATAGGTATCATCAAAACCATAATTATAATATTTTGTTTGGAAGAATCTATTTTTGATATAAAGTATGCCATAGGATACCCTAGTATAAAACATATTAACGTAGATAAAAACCCTAACCATATTGAGTTAAGAAAAACGTTAGAATATTTACCCACATTAATTATATTATCAAACGTAAAATTACCACTTAAATCTGTAAATGAAAATCCCAGTATCAAAGCCAACGGTACAACAATAAAAACCGCCAACCATACAACATAAGGAACCATTATTACTTTATAACTTAATTTTTTATTTACAGTTTTGTTCTTCATAAAATTCATCACTGAAAGCACTATAGTCACCCATCTTTCCCGAATAATTTGATTTTTTCATTATGTGTATATCATCCGGATTTAAAATAAGTCCTATTTTATTTCCTTTACTTCTATGTTCAGTTGTTTGTATCATCCATTTAAGTCCGTCTACGTCCACTATGATCTCATTATGTACGCCTTTAAACGTAACAGAAGAAACTACCCCTGAAATATGACCTTTTTCATAGTCAACTACTTTAATATCTTCCGGTCTTATTACTACGTCTACAGGCTCGTCCTTTCCGAAACCTTTATCCAGACATTTAAAAGTTTGTCCTGCAAATTTTACAACATAGTCATCTATCATAGTTCCGTCCAAAATATTACTCTCACCTATAAAATCTGCAACAAATGCATTTTTAGGTTCGTCATATATTCCATTTGGAGTGCCTATTTGCTGTATTTTACCCTTGTCCATAACTATTACGGTGTCAGACATTGAAAGTGCTTCCTCTTGATCATGCGTTACAAAAATAAACGTTATACCTGTCCTTCTCTGGATCTTCTTAAGCTCTGACTGCATATCTTTTCTAAGTTTTAAGTCTAAAGCACCCAAAGGCTCATCTAATAAAAGTACTTTGGGGTGATTGGCAAGTGCCCTCGCTATAGCTACTCTTTGCTGCTGTCCGCCGGAAAGAGAACCTATGTTCCTATTCATAAAATTAGATAAGTTTACCATATCAAGCATTTCTTTTACCGTAGAATCTATTTCCCGTTTAGATTTTTTCTGTATTCTCATTCCAAAAGCCACATTATCATATACGTTTAAATGAGGAAATAAAGAATATTTTTGGAAAATAGTATTAACCTCTCTCTTATGAGGAGGAAGATTATTAATTTTTTTGCCTTCAAAAAATATTTCACCCTTATCCGGCAACAAAAATCCCCCTATTATACGAAGTATAGTAGTTTTACCACATCCAGACGGTCCTAATAACGTAACAAACTCTCCATCCAATATATTTAGATGGAGATTATGCAGTATTGTCTCGCTTCCATAAGATAGTTCAATATCTTTTAAAGTAATAATCGATTTTTTCAATAATCTTTGCCCCTTGTCATTTTTATAAAATGTCTCCACTTATTGTAGTAGAAGTAAATATCAAATCTGGGTTTGTTGCTATTGCGTTTGCTGTCCTAGTAGCTGCTCCAGCCACACCCATGCAAAATGCTTTTAAAGCAAGCTTCTGCAATCCAAAACCAAAATCAGTATTTTTTATTTTAGTATCTATATCATAGTAATTGTTAATAAGCGTTTTTCTAGATGAACCTATAAAAGTTTTATACTATGCAACGTTAAAAGCATTTTTAATAGTCCTTCCAACTTTTTCTAATTCACTTGCACCTTTTTTATTACTTACTATTTTTTCACTAAAAGCCTTTATAATTTCTATATTTTTCTCCATAGGTGCTTTTATACCTTGTAAAAGAACTGTTAAATTAGTGTTTTTATAATTATTATCTTTCAATTTTTCTGTTAAAGTAAATATTACATCTCTCATTAATTGTTCTCCAAGATATCCGTTATAGTTTGCAAAATATGTTAAATTTATTTTTTTAGATCCCATATACTTTCCTACTATTAGCAAATTGTAGTTATAACGTACTACAATTTATTTAAAAAGTCAATATTTTTGTTCTATATACCATTTAACTCCATTTGCAGTATCTTCTAAAACTACATTTCTATTTTTTAACTCATCTCTAATTCTATCCGCAACAGCCCAATTTTTATTTTTTCTCGCTTCTTCTCTTTCATTTATCAAAGATATGATTTCCTCACTGTCTACTTTTAAATTCCTCTCATATAAAATTCCTAATACTTTACAAAGTTCATCAAACAAATCTAATATTTTTAAAACATCTTCCTTATTCAAGACTGTATTATCACTACAATTTATTATAGTATTATACTTTTTCACCATATCAAACAACACTGAAATGGCATCCGCAGTATTTAAATCATCTTCCATACACTCTATAAATCTATCTTTAAATTCTTGTAAAATATTGTTATTACACATATCAGTATTACAATTACTTAGATTATCATTTTCTATTAAAAAATTCAAATTTTCTCTAAACTGATAAAGTCTATCAAGTGATGAAATACATTGTTTTATAATTTCTTCACTATAATTGATCGGACTTCTATAATGGGATGAAATCATTAGATAGCGTATAGGCTCGTACCCATATTTTTCGGAAATTTCTCTTACAGTAAAAAAATTATTTAAAGATTTTGACATTTTTTTATTGTCAATATTTATATACCCATTATGAAGCCAATAATTAGCAAACTTGACACCATTACAACACTGACTTTGAGCAATTTCATTTTCATGATGTGGAAAAATTAGATCTTGACCTCCGCAATGTATGTCTATACTGTTTCCTAAATATTTTTTAGCCATTACGGAACATTCTATATGCCATCCCGGACGTCCGCTCCCCCAAGGACTGTCCCAATGAGGCTCTCCCGGTTTAGAAGCCTTCCAAAGAGCAAAATCCAAAGGATCCTCTTTTATTTCTCCTACTTCCACTCTCGCTCCTGATTTTAAGGTATCTATAGTCTGTTTAGATAGTTTACCGTATTCATTGAACTTTCTCGCTCTAAAATACACGTCCCCACTTGCAACAGCATAAGCATATCCCTTTGAAATAAGATCGGAAATCATCTCTATAATCTCCGCTATACATTCACTTGCCTTGGGATGGGAGTCGGCTTCCATAACATTAAGTCCGGAAGAATCTTCTTTATATTCCTCCATATACTTCTCCGAAACCTCAACATAACTGACATTTTCCTCAATAGCTCTTTTAATTATTTTATCGTCTATATCAGTAAAATTCTGGACAAAACAAACATTATATCCTATATATTTCAAAAATCGTCTTAAAACGTCAAATACGCATATAGGTCTGGCATTTCCTATATGTATATAGTTATATACAGTAGGACCGCAAGCGTATATTTTTAACTTTTCCGAATCTATCGGTATAAATTTTTCCTTTTGACGCGTCAAAGTATTATAAAATTTCATATCATACCCTCTAAATATTTTATTTTTGAAAAATATAAATCTACTTTATACAATCTTTATTATAATATACATATAATATACCAGAAAATACAGTCAATATCGAAGATATCCAAAATACAGCACCACTAATTTTAACAATTAAATCAACATATGTATATCCTTCAAAATTATACCTTATAAATATTTCCCGTAACCCTTGGGAAAACATAATTAAAAATACTGAAAACATCTGACTAACCGTTTTTATTTTACCATAATAATTTGCAGAAATTACTTTTCCACGTTCTATTGCTATAAGCCTTAAAGAAGTGACCATAAATTCCCTAAAAATTATTAGTACTACCGCAACACTGCAAACCAAACTTAGCTCTACAAAACACACCAGTATTGATATTATCAGAACCTTATCTGCAAGAGGATCTAAAAATTTACCTAAATTTGTAACTAATCCGTTTTTTCTTGCTAAATATCCGTCCAAATAGTCTGTGTAAGAGGCAAATACAAAAAACATAAGTGACCAAAAATACCTGTTCGGAACACTTTTGCACAATAGTAAAAATAATATTAAAGGTATAAAACATATTCTTATAAGAGTAATTTTATTTGGTAAGTTCATAAATTCTTCCCCATAAAACCTTATTTACAAATTTTAAAGGCCTTTCCTATTAAATCACACTGGTCATAAGATGTAATCTCAACGTAAATAAACCTTCCCACACAAACATCAATATCCCCGTCAGAACTAAAATAAATCCTTCCGTCTACATCCGGAGAATCTGCCTCGCTGCGTCCAACCCACATATTTTGTTCTTCGTCAAAGCCATCTACAATCACTTTTATTACTTTTCCCACTTGCAATCTACTATAATCTTCCATTATACGTTCTTGTTCTCTAATTAATATGTCGCACCTGCTTAATTTAATGTCTTCATCTACCTGATTTTTCATGTTAAACGCAGGAGTATCCTCCTCATTTGAATATTTAAAGCATCCCATACGCTCAAATCTGCACTCATTTACAAATCTAACAAGCTCTTCAAATTCTAAATCAGTTTCCCCAGGAAATCCACAAATAAAAGTAGTTCTTATTTTTACTCCTGGTATTTTGTTTCTTATTTTGAACATCAATTTAGAAAGTGAGTCAAAACTTCCAAGGCGGTTCATACTTTTTAGTATTTTCTCACTACAATGCTGAAGAGGAACGTCAATATACTTAAGTATTTTATCTTCTTTTGCTATTAAATTAATTAGTTCGTCATCTATTCTGTCGGGGTAACAATATAAAAGTCTTATCCACTTAATTCCCTCTACTTTGCAAAGCTCCTTTAAAAGTTTCGCAAGAGACGGTTTACCATAAATATCCTCACCATACCTTGTAACGTCCTGAGCAATGACTAGCAGTTCCTTGACCCCTTCTTTAGAAAGCTTATTCGCCTCTTCCAATATATTCTCTATACTCCTGCTTCTAAATCTTCCCCTTATTAAGGGTATAGCACAATATGTACATCTATTATCACATCCGTCAGCTACTTTTAAATACGCATAATGACTTGGAGTAGTTAAAATTCTGTTTCCATAAAGAGGCATATTTAACTTATTGTCAAACTTACAAATTTTATTATCTTCCGTGACCTTATCTAACAAAGATACAATATCTGAATTACAGCCAATTCCTATTACTCCATCTAATTCAGGTATTTCTTTTAATAATTCTTCCTTATACCTCTGAGCCAGACAGCCAGTGGATATAACATATTTGAGTCTGCTTTTTTTATCTTCCTTTAAACTTACTACTTTTAAAATCTCTTCTATACTTTCCCTTTTAGCATCTTCTATAAATCCGCAGGTATTTACGATTATTATATCAGCCTCACTAAATTCGTAAACTACATTATATCTTTCACACGAATCTATTTTAGAAAGCAGAATTTCCGCATCTACTCTGTTTTTTTCGCATCCTAAACTTATCAGTCCAACATTATACACTTAATTAAAATCATCCTTCCCCATATCTTCTTTATAAGCTAATATAGCACTGTTTATATCTGTAAAACTATACCCCGAATTCTGTAGGGACAAAGAAATTTTTTTGATATTTTCTTCATTGTCCATTTTTTCACTGTATTTTTTACTAAGCAAACAAAGTATCTGTTCTTTTTCATTTGGAGATATTTCATCTATTATTTCAAGAATAGTATCCTTATCTATACCCTTTTTTGAAAGTTCAAATTTTACCCTTTTTACAGAAAAAAATTTTTTAAATAAACTTAAAGCATATTCCAGAGCAAATTTTCTGTCGTCGATAAGTCCCAATTTCTCCATCTTATCTACCGCTATATTTGCTGAATTCTCGTCATACTTACGCTTTATCTTATCCACAAGTTCTTTTCTTGAATGATTTCTATAGGAAAGCAGTCTAAACGCTTTCTCCTTAGATTTGTGCTTATTAACCTCAAATTTTATTTTATTTATTAAATCTAAGTCTATATTGCAGCCAACTGACAATTTATTTTTAAAAATGGTTTCTGAGTCTGCACTGAAAGTATAGTTCCCGTCTACAAACACAAGATTATTATCTTTTTTTCCCTTAACGATATTTGTAATAATCATGGGCTTTTCCTACTTATCAGCAATTTCGTCAATTACAGGATCGGCTAAATTTTTTGATACAGATGGCCTAGAATCATAAACACTATTTATACTATCTATTACTTTCTTTTCAATCTCTGAAGCTAAATCAGGAGTATTTTTAAAATATTCTTTAACATTATCTCTACCTTGTCCAAGCCTTTTATCGTTATACGAAAACCAAGCTCCGCTTTTTTGTACAATATTAAGTTTTACCGCTAAATCAAGAAGTTCTCCCATTCGTGAAATTCCTTGGCCGTACATAACGTCAAATTCTGCTTCTTTAAACGGAGGAGCTACTTTATTTTTTACTACCTTTGCTCTAGTTCTTGACCCTATCATTTCTCCATTTGCCTTTAAAGTTTCAATTCTCCTTATGTCTATCCTTACAGAAGCATAAAATTTTAATGCCCTTCCTCCCGGAGTAACTTCAGGATTACCATATACGACTCCTACTTTTTCTCTTAGCTGATTAATAAATATAGCAACACAATTGGATTTAGAAATTGCTCCTGCAAGTTTTCGAAGTGCTTGAGACATTAATCTTGCTTGTAATCCTACGTGGGAATCTCCCATTTCTCCCTCTATTTCAGCACGAGGAACCAAAGCTGCAACAGAGTCAACAACTATTACGTCTATTGCTCCGGATCTTACTAAAGACTCTGTAATTTCCAAAGCTTGTTCACCTGTATCGGGCTGAGAAACTAATAGTGAATCCACATCCACTCCCAAAGCTCTGGCATAAACCGGGTCAAGAGCATGTTCTACGTCTATAAACGCAGCATTTCCGCCATTTTTTTGTCCCTGTGCTATACAGTGAAGAGCTAAGGTGGTTTTTCCAGATGACTCGGGTCCATATATTTCTATTATCCTTCCTTTTGGAAGTCCACCTACGCCTAAAGCCAGATCTAAAGATAGTGACCCGGTAGAAACAGAGTCTACTTGCATAGCTTCACTTTTTCCAAGTTTCATAACTGCACCTTTACCGAACTGTCTTTCTATTTGCCCGAGAGCAGTTTCTAATGCTTTGTTTTTATCAAATGCCATTTTATCCTCCTAAATAAATAATTTTTTTATTCTTTGTACTGCTTCAATAGTTTTACCTCTGCTACCAAATGACGTAATTCTAAAAAATCCTTCTCCATTTTTACCAAATCCAGCACCCGGAGTTCCTACTACATTAGCTTCTTTAAGTAAATAATCAAACATCTCCCATGAGTCCATTCCATCTGGACACTTAAACCATATATATGGAGAATGTTTACCTCCCGTAAACCAAAGCCCTATAGACTCAATTCCAGACCTTATTATATTGGCATTTTCCTTATAGTAAGAAATATTTTCGTTTATTTGTTTACTTCCTTTATCTGAAAACGTGGCCTGTGCTCCCTTTTGTACAATATAAGACACTCCATTAAATTTTGTTGACTGCCTTCTAAACCAAAGTTCATTTATACTTATATTACTTCTCTTTAATTCTTTAGGTATTACAGTATACCCGCATCTAACACCGGTAAATCCGGCTCTTTTGGAAAGAGAACAAAATTCTATCGCACATTCTTTAGCACCTGCAATTTGATAAATACTGTGGGGCAAATCGTCTCCATCTATAAAAGCTTCGTATGCACTATCATAAAAAATTACAGCATTATTATCTATAGCATAATCTACCCATTTTTTTAGTCCCGACTTATCATATAC
>CAQBRY010000039.1 GCA_948762645.1 uncultured Eubacteriales bacterium
ATATAAATTCAGCTATCTCATCGAAGTCATCAATACAAATACAATTTTTTACTTTCTTAGCTAAATCTTTAGAGTGAATATCATATATGTTTGTTTCTCTTACAGGCAAAATCTCTGTTAATATAGCCTCATCAGCTATCGACAAAACTTTTGCAAAATCATCTAAAAACATAAATGTTCTTGAATACGTATGAGGCTGAAAAACCGCCCACACTTTATTAAATCCCATATTTTTCGCAACTGTTAAAGTAGATCTTATTTCCGTAGGATGATGAGCAAAATCGTCTACAATTAAAATTCCATGTGGATTTCCCAAAATTTCAAATCTTCTATGTGCACCTTTAAATTCTAAAATGGATTTTTTTATTTCCTCAAACTTTACTCCTAAATTTAAACACACTATTATTGCTGCAACAGCATTATATATATTATGTTTCCCCGGAATACTTAAATTTATATTTCCCAAGCAACTACTATCTGACATTAATTCAAAAGATGCAAAACCATTTTTTTCAATAACTATATTATCAATTATATAATCATTCTCTTTAGAAAATCCAAACGATATTTTATTTTTATCTACGTCCTTTAAAATATCTACTATATTTGAATCATCTCCATTATATACAATTGTATTCTTAGTTTGAAAAGCAAATTTTTTAAAGGAGTTTTTCATATTTTCAAACGTCTTAAAATAATCTAAATGATCAGCTTCAAGATTAAGAATTACAGAAAATTTAGGATAAAGCTGTAAGAAACTGTCTACATACTCACAAGCCTCGCACACAAATATATCAGATTTTCCTTCGCAGCTATTCCCATTTAATCTTTTAAGCGTACCGCCAATTATAGAATTTGGACTTTTATTAACATCTAATAATATATGAGTAATTATAGAAGTAGTGGTAGTCTTACCGTGCGTTCCGGATACGCCAATAGAATTATTATATTTTTCTGATATTAATCCTAAAATTTCGCATCTTTCTATAATAGGTATCCCCCTGCTTTGTGCCTCAATAATTTCAGGATTAGACATCTTTATAGCAGCGGAATAAACTAAAACGTCACAGATTCCTATATTTTCGGATTTATGTCCCAATGCTACTTTTATACCTAAATCTCTCACTTTATCAAGTGTATCGGATTCATAAACATCTGATCCTGTAATCTTAAACCCCTGAGATTTAAGAATTTTAGCAATCGGAAACATACCCGATCCGCCTATACCTACAAAATGAATAGTTCTACTATTATCATTCAAAATTTCTCTAACTTTCTCAATACGTTCCATAAATTAACCTCTCCTTTGAACGTTTTTATAGTATTTTTTTTTGCTATGAGATTTAGTATCGTGCTTATTACATGTTTTCATATCTATATTGCTGGGTATTTTTCTATTATTTACTATTACAAATATTATAAAAGAAATACCTAAAAGTATTAGTAGCCAAGATATCGCTCCTTTTAATATTTTATCACTGTTATCTTTTTGTCTTACATTTTCTATTTTCTCACTACTATCCAAATCAAGATCTTCAAATGAAATTTCAGGTAATAAAACCTGTTCCGATATTTCTTCTTTATCTTTAGTTTCCTTAATATTTGTTTTCTTTTTCAAAGTCCTAGCTTCTTTATTTTCTACCGACTTCTTAACATCTTGAATTTCGGATTCCAAATCATCAGTTTGTTCTTGCATACCTACATTATTTGTATTCTCCTCAACTTTTTTGTCATCATTGTCTATTTGTCTGGATAATTCAGAATTATTGCTATCTATATTGTTATTTACCTCTTCAGAATTATTTTCAATAATAGCACGATTATTGTCTTCCACAGCATAGTAATTTGAAATATTAAATAACAATACCCCCAAAAAACATAAAACTATACTATACAATATTAATTTAATAAAACTTTTTTTCATACAAATCTCCAATATCTAATTAGAGTACACACAATAAATAATATTATAATATCTTAATTATTATAATTAAGATAAAAAATTAATTCAATAAATTAAACATATAGGAAACAAAGAAAAAAGTGAGGAACTAATTGCAAAAAGCAATTAGTTCTTTCGTTTAATACCCTATTTTAACCGCCAATTTGATCTGTTAAATATCTAAATGATTCATTATCCACTAAAAATTTACTTAGTACTAATGGTTCTACATCTGCACCTTCAGGAAAAGGTTTTTCAGGAATGGTATACATTTCAAGCACTAAAGCATATCTCTGATCATGGGATAAATCCATTCTGGCTTCTTTTTCACATAATTTCTCTTTAATAATCGAGTCACTGTATGCTAAAAATACTGGAAAATTTATTTCAATGAATTTGTAACAGCAAGCTTTTGACCTAAGTATAAATCTATTCAACTCAAGTCCCTCATTTTGAGATATATGTCTAACTATACTCACAATTTGAGGATAACTATATTCCGTCTTTGAAAAAAGACCGTTGGCTCGGCTTGTTTTATAATCAAAATCGTAAAGATACCTGTCCTTCAACTCTATATATTTTTTTCATTAGAGGCACTCCCTCTTTTTTTCAATAATTTTACCAGTAAATACCCCCATCTTACACACCCGTATTCCTCCGCTGGCGTTAACATCAACTTTTATTCCTAAAATTGCTCCATATAAAGTTAAACCTAATATTAATGCTCTACATAATGGCCTAATTATATTCTCTCCTATATATTTTAACTTTACTTTCTAATCACATCATAAATGCAACACAAAATAAATATTGTTACTAATAAAAATATAATATTTAACAATTTAAAGATTGAGTTATATCTCATTTATAATTACAAAATCTACATTTTCATCAAATTTTAATTTTAAAGTTTTTCCGGTATAAGAATTTCCACTGTCTTTTTTAGATATCCTATATTTCACCATTAAAGATCTTATCTGATCAATATATTTATGTATACACCTTGCACCCTTATGTTCCTGACAGCATCTCTCACCTAATAAATCAAAGAAGTTCTCTGATAACTCAATATTAATTCCATATGTTCTAAAGTAATATGAAATCAAATCAAACACACGTGGTAATGCTATTTTTATATATTCTTCTTTTGTTAAAGCACCAAATTCAACTAATGTTAACCTATTTAATAATGAAAAATCATGGTCAACTTCTGTTCTAAGCTCAGCATTATTACTTCCAGCATCACCTTTTACAAGACTACTTCTACTTTCATTAGAAGTTATTACTATTATAGTGTCTCTGAAATCTAGTTTTCTTCCCTCTACGACTATATATCCTCTATCCATTATCTGACGTAAAAATTCATCTATTGATCCTGTTGGGTCATACATTCTCATCTTGTCAATTTCTTCAATTAAAAGGACTGTTTTCGGATTAGTTAAAATTTGTTGAGCCATTTTAGTAGGATACTGTATTTTCTCTCCGGCTATCCCATACACAACTTCATTTCCAAAAAATTGTTCAATAGGAGATTTAGCATCCTGAGAATGGTCCATTTTTAACATGGAAGGATTTATAACTAAATGATCAGATATTCCACATAAACTTTTAGATATTGCATTAGCAGTTTCTGATTTTCCTACTCCGGAATCTCCATACAAATATAAAACACATGCCCCTTTTGATCTCTGTGAAAGTAATCTTCCCTCTAAGAAACTTGCTATCTTCTGTTCGATAACTTTTTTTGCATTTTCTTGTCCTATAATATGATTAAGATTTTCATGCAGAAGTCTTATAGCTCCCTCAGGATCGTCAATAAATGTTTTTCTTGAAACACTAAATTCTCTAGTTAAAGTATTGTAAATTCTTCCTCCCCAATCTCTAACAGTATTTACACATGGTACTATATTTCTCACAACTGGAGAAAAGAAGTTTCCGGCTAAAAATGTCGCTCCAAGCCATAATATGCCTTGACTTACAACATCTACCCCTCCGGCACCTTCAATTACCTTGTTACCTATGGCACATATATTTTCCCTAAAAGCCTCTTCATTTTCTTTAGCTAAAGCTGGAATAGTGTTAAAAAGGCTCAATGACATTCCAATAGACAAAATTTTTAAAATTTTCTTATTTAACATTATATTCATCCTTTTAATTCGATTTTAAATACATTATACCATAATCGAAACTTAAAGTAAATATTTTTTTAATAAAATTGTTGAATTTAAATTAGTACATTTATTTATATTGTATTCAAAATACAAAGACAAACTATACAAAAAGTTGTATAATTATATAATAGATTTCTATAGAAAAATAATTTATATAAAAAATAAACTTTTGTCCCATGTTTAAGCATTTTACATTAAACATATAATATAATTATGAGACAAAAGAATATTTAAAATTTTATACAAATTAAGTTTCTTTAAAATACTCATCTAAAAATAAATTTAACTACAGATTGGAATGTTGTCTACAAATGAACGAAAAATATAAAAATTTCCTGAAATACATAAAAAACAAAAATATAATGTTCTGTGGAATAGGAAGAAGCAATATTCCTTTAGTAACTATGTTCAAAGATTATGCCAATAAAATTATTGTCCATGATAACAGAAGCAGAAAAGACTTGAAAGATCAAATTTCTTTGCTTCCTGAAAATATTGAATATAGGTTGGAAAATAAAAGCCTTGGAAATTTAGATTTCGATATAATATTTCGTACGCCAGGCATGAACTTTTTTTCCAATGAACTAAGTCAGGCTAAGAAAAAAGGAATAATAGTAACGTCTGAAATGGAAGTATTTTTTGATGTTTGTCCGTGTAAGATAATAGGTATAACGGGCAGCGACGGAAAAACTACTGTTACAACTCTAATATCCGAAATACTAAAACACTCCGGCAAAAAAATACACCTGGGAGGAAATATTGGAACTCCATTGCTTCCTAAAATTAACGAAATAGATTCCAATGATATTGTAGTGGCGGAACTATCAAGTTTCCAATTGATATCTATGAGAAGAAGTCCTGATGTAGCAGTAGTTACTAATTTATCTCCGAATCACCTAGATGTTCACAAAGACATGAATGAATATATAGAAGCCAAAAAAAATATTCTCCTGCATCAAAATGCATTTTCTAAAACTATATTAAATTTTGATAATTCTATTACTAAAGGTCTTAATAAAGACGTAAGAGGAAAAAATATATTTTTTACAAGAAGAGAAAAAATAGATAACGGCGTATGGCTTAATTCTGACGGTACAATTGTTTTTTCTGAAAATAATAAAAATGTCCCCATAATATCTTATAAGAACATCATATTAAAAGGAAATCATAATCTTGAAAACTATATGGCTGCAATATCCGCCGTATATGACGAGGTTTCCGCTGAAGACATTAGGTATGTAGCTAAAAATTTTTCCGGGGTAGAGCACAGAATAGAATTTGTAAAAAACGTCAATAACGTACAGTACTATAACGACTCTATAGCTTCAACCCCTACCCGTACTATTTCGGGAACATTATCTGTATTTGACAAAAAGATAGTATTGATCGCAGGAGGATATGACAAAAACATTCCATTTGACAATCTCGGAAAAGAAATAGTTAAAAAAGTAAAATCACTAATTCTTATGGGAAATACATCAGAAAAAATATATAAAAGCGTAATAAATGCCACTAAAGAAAGTCAGGAACGCATAAATATAAAAATTCATAAAGTATCCAATATGAAAGAAGCCGTAGAATATGCTTATAAAACAACTTTATCCGGAGATATTGTTGTATTGTCACCAGCTTGTGCAAGTTTCGACCTATATAAAGATTTTGAAAAACGAGGCAATCATTTTAAAGAACTGGTGGAAAATCTTCCGGAGCAGAAAGAAGGATGAAATTATATGAAAAATTTGATATATGAACTTTGCAGTAAACAGGGAATTTCCGGAGATGAAAAAAATATTTCTAAATTTGTATATAAAAAACTTTCTAAATACTGCAAATGTAAAATAAGAAATGATGGAAGTGTAATCGGAACTATCGGAAACGTCAATTCCGAGTACAATATACTTTTTGACGCACACATAGATCAAATCGGACTTATAATAACTTATATAGATGACAACGGATTTGCAAAAATTTCAAACTGCGGCGGAATAGACTCAAGGATACTTCCTGGAAGTACCGTTAAAACATGTCAAAATCCTGAAATAACTGGTATCATATGTTCCATTCCTCCACATTTATCAAAAAAAGGTTCTGATAAAGTATCATCTATTGATGAATTGTACGTAGATTTTGCTATGCCTTGTGAAGAAATAAAAAAATATATAAATGTAGGTGACAGACTATCATTACTTGGAGAATTTCAAGAACTATTAAATGAAAGAATATCTTCACCGTCTATAGACGATAGAGCCGGGGTTGCCGTACTTATAAAATTAGCTGAAAAATTAAGCAAAGAAAATCTTGACCATAAAATAACAATTTTACTAAGTTCCCAAGAAGAAACAAGTTCTCTCGGTGCCATTACATCATCTTACGAATGTCGTCCCGACGAAGCTATAGTGGTAGACGTAAGTTTTGCAAAGCAGCCCGGCGTTGACAGTAACAAATATTCTAAACTTGATAAAGGTCCGTTAATCGGTATATCACCTTCTTTGTCAAAAAAGGTCACAAACTTACTGATAAAAACAGCTCAAAAAAAAGATATTCCTTATCAGCTAGAAATTATGGGGGGCAAAACCGGGACAAACGCAGATCATATTTCCGTTAGCAGAGAAGGCGTTCATTGCGGTCTTGTGTCTATACCTCAAAGGTATATGCATACTGCCGTAGAGGTAGTTAGTATAAAAGATATGGAAAATACCGTAGAATTACTCTTTAATTACGCAAAAAAAGGAGGTATTATTAAATGAAAAAAAATGACTTTAATTTTTTAAAAAAATTGTGCCAAGAAAACAGTACGTCCGGAAATGAAAAAAACGTAAGAAACATTATTGTAAAAGAAATATCTCCTTACGCAGAAGATATAAAAGTTGATAATTTAGGAAACATAATCGTATTTAAAGAGGGCAAAAAAAGACCAAATACAAAATTACTTATGGCAGCTCATATGGATGAAATAGGGTTAATATGTACGTTCATTACGGAAGACGGACACATTGGTTTTGATAAAATCGGAGGAATAGAAGATAAAATCCTTCCGGGTCTTACTGTAAGTATAGGTAAAAATAACGTTCCTGGAGTAATCGGTATAAAGCCTATACATCTTTGCGATACGCTGGAAAGAAAAACTCCCGTTTCAAGCGAGGACCTTCTTATTGATATAGGAGCCAAAAATAAAAAACAAGCTTTAAAATACGTAGAAGTCGGTGATCATATATATTTTAAATCGGAATTCAACGTATCTCATGGACGCATAACAGGCAAAGCACTCGACGACAGAGCTGGTTGCAGTATACTTACTCAAATGATAAAATCCGATATGACTTTCGACACGTATTTTTCCTTTACCGTACAAGAAGAAATTGGCCTTCGAGGGGCTAAAGTTGCTTGCCATAATGTAAACCCGGATTCAGCTATTGTTGTTGAGGCAACAACTGCTTGTGATATTCCTGAAGTAAGTCCATCAAATCAAATATGCAGAATAAATGAAGGCGTAGTAATTTCTTTCATGGACAAAAAAACTATTTATGATAAAGAATATTATAAATTAGCTATTGATTCAGCAAAACAAAATAAAATTAAATACCAGATTAAACAGGGAGTATCAGGAGGAAACGACGCAGGAACAATACAAACTTCCAGAAATGGGGTAAGAACTTTAGCGCTATCAGTACCTTGCAGGTACTTGCATACCCCAAAAGGTATAATATCTCAAGAGGATTATTTTAGTACGGCAAATCTTGCTATGATAATGGCAGAAAAGATTTGTGATATTCCAACATAAAAGTAAAAAAGAAAGGATTTCCTAAATTGATAACTATAAGTGACAAAGTTAAAAATGTTAGTAAAGAAGCTATTAACCTTTGTAAAAAAGAATTTAAAAAAATAGAAGAAATTAAAGAACATAACCAACAAAAAATGTTAGAATCATTTATAAAATGCAGGGTAAGTGAGTCCCATTTTACGGCTACCACCGGATACGGATATAATGACAGAGGCAGAGATACTTTAGACAAAGTATACGCTACTGCCTTTGGCACTCAAGATGCACTTGTAAGGCACAATTTTGTAAGCGGAACACACGCATTGACAGTAGCTCTATTTGGTATTTTAAGGCCCGGAGATGAAATAATAAGTATTACAGGACTGCCTTATGACACATTAAAAAGCGTTATAGGAAATAAAAACAATAATGAAGGATCCCTTTCAAATTTTGATATATCCTTCAAATACATAGATTTAAATAAAGATGGATCTTTTGATTATAAAAAAATAAAAAACACTATAAATAATAAAACAAAAGTTATATATATACAGCGCTCTAAAGGATATAGCTTTAGAAAATCCCTTTCATACAAAGAAATAAATGAAATATGTGCATTTATTAAAAAAATCTCAGAAAAAATAATTATAATCGTAGATAACTGCTACGGTGAGTTCGTAGAAAAAGAAGAACCGTCACAAGCTGATCTTATTGTAGGATCGCTAATAAAAAATCCCGGTGGGGGAATATCTCCGACAGGAGGATATATTGCAGGTAAAAAAGAACTTGTAAATCTCTGTTCATACAGACTAACCTCACCAGGTATGGGAAAAGAAGTAGGTGCTACTTTAGGGCTTAACAGAGAATTATTTATGGGTGCATTTAATTCCCCGAACGCTATTGGAGAGGCTCTTAAAACCGCTGTATTTTCATCTGCGCTGTTTGAAATACTTGGATTTGACGTCTATCCAAAATATAATGATCCAAGATGTGATATTATAGAATGTATCGTACTTAAAGACAAAGATTTACTAATCAAGTTTTGCCAAGGAATACAAAAAGGGTCTCCTATAGATTCTTTCATAGCCCCAGAGCCCTGGGACATGCCCGGTTATGACAGTCAAATAATAATGGCAGCCGGAGCCTTCACTCTGGGATCATCCATAGAACTTTCGGCCGACGCACCCCTTAAAGATCCTTATGCAGTATGGGTGCAAGGAGGTACAAACTTTTACAGTGCAAAAGTCGGCATAATGTTAGCTGCTGACAATATATTAAAATAATATAATTATTATATTTTGTCCCCCAAAAAAATAATATTTGATGTATTAATACAATAGTGATATTATATATAAATAATTAATATAAATATATGTAGAAATTGCACAGTAACGTCTACAAATAGTTTGGGGTGTATAAAAGTGAAACTTAAAAAAATCAAAAACCTTAATATAGGTACTAAAATTTTGATTATGGTACTTTCAATATCCGTTATTTCACAGCTAATTATCGGAATAATTTCGTATACCAGTATACTTGGAATTGGAAATTATTCTAAAAGTATAACCCATAATCTGGGGGAATATGCCTCCGAAGACAGTGAATCCGCCCTTAAAAATCAGGCGGAAGAATATATTAAAAAACTATCAAAATCTATATCAGATAACTCTAATAATATGCTTGAAAAAATAGATCAACAGGTTTCGGGAATAACAACTTCTATTGAAGATATATATCTAAACAGCGGAAATTTTAAGGGTTCCATACCTCCCCTCCCCGATATGACAATAAAAGGTGATACCTCTGACAGAAAATCAGGTTCTGAAAAAGCCTATGTTATAGATAAAAACAATGTATCAGAAGATAAACTTGAAGTACTCGTTTATGATCCCGGAACATATCCGGATAAATTTGAAAACAGCGTCTTTAAAACAGATATTAATCAATGGCTTTCAATGGACAAAGAAGAAAGAGACATTATTAAAAAAACTAAAACAGTAGTATCAAAAAATTTACTCCCTTCAAATCTAAAAAAGGAACTCGAAATAATCAGTAATATTTTTTATACTATAAGACAAATGTTTATAAATAATTCTTCAATATCCAGTATATATATAGGTACGGAAAATGGTATATACTATAAATACTCCACAGAAAATAGTAATATAAGATATCTAGCGACCGAAAGAAACTGGTATAAAGACGCTGTTGAAGCTAGAAAAAATGGAAATTTAAGCACAGTCTGGCAAAGCACTTATGTAGATAAAGAAGTTAATAAACTCTGTATTACATGTTCAAAAGCTTTTTGTGATTCTTCAGGGAATATTATTGGTGTTGCAGCTATAGATATGTTTTTGGAGGATATAAATAATTATTTAACCAACTTTAAAATAGGCAACACAGGTTACTCTTTTATCGTAGATACAGAAGGAAAAATAATCGTACATCCTAAATATAGCCTTGAAGAAGAAATAGGAAACATTAAATCAGGGTTTATTAGTGGATCAGAAGAAGATGAAAATAACGAGGAAGCTATAAATCATATATTAAGCAGCGAAAGTGGAATAGAAAAAATTAAGATCGATGGTAAGCAGTATTATTTGTCATACTACGATACACAAACAGCCGGTTGGACTTTATGTACAATCGTTGAAATAGATGAGATTATAAATCCAGCTGTAGAAGCAAAAAATATAATAAATAGTTTTACATCGGAAACAGAAAAATCTCTTTATTCTTCTCTTTCAGGAATACTAATAAGATTTATTATAATACTTATACTTTGCTGTATTATAATATTTATATTAAGTACTGTAATGTCTAATGCCACCGTTAGACCTATTAAAAAATTAATTAAATCAGTAAAAGAAATCGGTAGTGGCAATTTATCTTTAAAAATACCTATTGAATCTGAAGATGAAATCGGTCAATTATCCAAAACCTTTAATCATATGACTACAGATCTTCAAAAATATATAACCGATCTTGCAAATACTACTGCTGAAAAAGAAAGAATCCATAGCGAATTAATAGTTGCAAGACAAATTCAATCTAGTATGCTTCCTTGTATATTCCCCGCATTCCCCGACAGAAACGATTTTGATATATATGCTATTATGGATCCGGCAAAAGAAGTTGGTGGAGACTTTTATGACTTTTTCTTTATAGACGATGAAAATTTAGCAATTGTAATTGCAGACGTTTCCGGTAAAGGTGTATCGGCAGCACTATTTATGGTAATATCAAAAACCCTTATTAAGAATGAAGCACAAAGTGGTAAATCTCCAAAGGATGTTTTTGAATCTGTAAATAACCAACTTTGTGAAAATAATGAGGCAGGTATGTTTGTCACGTGTTTTATGGCTATATTCAATATAAAAACCGGTAAATTTACATTTTCTAACGCCGGTCATAATCCTCCTTTGATATATAGAAAAAAAGATAATAAATTTGAGTGGCTTAAGAAAAAACATGGATTCGTTTTAGCAGGTATGCCAAATCTTAAATATAAACAAGATGAAATATATTTATTACCTGAGGATATTATATATTTATATACAGATGGCGTAACTGAAGCAATGGACAAAGATAATAATTTATTCTCCGAGGAAAAACTTTATAACATATTAAATACAGATGAATATAAAAAAATAAGTTTAAAAGATCTTATACTAAAGCTGCGAAAAGAAATAGACATATTTTCAAATGGTGCTGAAAGAGCTGACGACATTACAATGCTTACATTAAAAAATTTCAATATAAAAGAAAAAGACAAGAATAAAGATAAATAAAAAATTATTTATAATAGCATAAAAGATCACAAATATATAAAATTTGTGATCTTTCTACATAATCTAAACCTAATAACTCTAATATCCAGATTTAATACTTGTATATTGTTAATTCATCGTTAAAATAAATATTGACTATTTTTAAAATTATGATAAAATAAAACGGTACTATAAACTAATATCAATTTTTTAATAAGGAGTAAATAACATGAAAAGAAAGATATCTTCCTTTTTAATGGCATGTTTATTTGTTGCATTATCATGTCCATCACAAATACTACATGCCACCCCACCAAAAAAAGCATCACCTGGCCAATCACAAACCTCTAGCACAAATTCTAATGAATCTAGTTCTTCTAACTCAGGTCAAGAAACCTCAGATGCCCAAACAGAAACTACTTCATATAATATACCAGAAAGAACCGAATCAATAGCCCCTGGGCCAGATAGATCCCTTCCGCAAAGAACTGAATCAATAGTTTCTGGGTCATATAGACAAATTCAAATATTCCCTGCTCATTTTCAGCCACAAATTACAATGGAGCAACTACAAGAACAACCAAATTCAGAATCAACTGACCTTGAAGTTAAAAAAATAAGTGAAAATTCTTCAAACCCGGCACTTTCTATAGAAGATACAATAACAATAAAATCCAGTATGATTCCAGAGAATCTTAAAGCTCCTACTGTATCAGACGGTGACTTATCATATCCAACAGAATTATTTCTTAGGTCTCCAACTATGATATCAAGCAACAATCCCTCCGTTCGGCCAAAAGTACATTTTAATTGGTTAACTATATCTGCAGCAAGTCCGGTAGTATTTGAAAATTTAGATATAAGCGGTAAAATACAAATAACAGCACACGCTAAAGTAATCTTTAGAAACTGTAATATACATAATTTAGACCATAATGAATGTGTGGTAGAAATTTTTGATAACTCATCTGGGTTATTTGAAAATTGTTCTTTAGATAATGATTTAAAAGTATGCGTAGTCATCAGAGATAGATCCTTTGCTTATTTTAACAGATGCACGGTAGATCATTCAGCTAATACAGGAATATTAGTTCAAGATTCATCTTCAATCCAAGCATTTAATTGTGATTTTTCAAGATGTACAAGATATGCTATATATCTATTCAGAGGGGGCAAGGCATTTTTACAAAATTGCACATTTCACAATATGTCCGGAAAACCTATTTTTTCTCTGAACAATTCCGAAGTCGAAGCTCGAGGATGTCACTTTGATACCTGCCAAGGTGGAGCAATATGTATGGCCGAATCCAGTAAACTTCAAATTATGGAATGTGATTTTCAAAACATTGATGGTTGTGCAATATCTCTTCTAAAAGATAGTAGTACAAAAGTTTCTGATTGTATGTTCGAACAAATAAATGGAAATGGGGTCAATTTTGATATTTCAACAGGGGAAGTAACAGATTGTACTTTTGATTCATTTAATTTTCCTGCTATATCCGTATCAGGTCTAAATGCTAATCCAACAATAAAAAGATGTACCATTAGAAACGTTTCAGAACATAGCTTTATAGCTGTACGTTGTAATGCTGCTCCTATTTTTGAAGATATTCACATAGGAGGATTTACTTCTGAAACTCCAGTAATATCATGTTCTGATTTTAGTGGATCAGTATTTAAAGGGATCGATTTCGACATATCAGATAAAACACCTGAAATAATAGCATGTAATGCTGCAAAAGTTAAAGTTGTACCTTCCCCTAAATGCAAAGTAGAGTGCGTACACGAGAACGGACATATGGAAGAATATTTCCCTGTCATAGGTGATCATGAATATTGCTTACGTATCTTTGAACGTACATCAAGCCAAGCTATGATGTTACCACCAACAAATACACATATCTATCCGGAGTTTATAGACATCCAAAATGTTCAGCAATATGAGCATCCAGATGCAAAAGTAATTTCTTGTTTATGTGGTCATACTATTACTTCTTGTCCTATATGTAAAAGCCACGATCATGATGTTTTTACTTTTGATGGCGAAAATCTAATATGCAAAAACTGTGGAGTATTAGACTTTAAACATAATGCATTTAAATGTAGTCTATGTAAATTTCCAATTAGAAAAGTTTTAAGACCATTTGATGACAATGATACATGCGTAATATGCTTAGAAAATTCTCCCAACGTTATTTTTCTACCATGTGGTCACAAATGTACTTGCCATGAATGTACACATGAATGCATTCGCCACAAAAAAATTTGTCCTATATGTCAGAAAACAATTCAAACTTTTAGATATGACTTTTTTACTTCTAAACATAAATAATTATAACAGTGTTTAAGCCGGAGAAAATAATATTCTCTGGCTTATAATTTTTATATAATAAATTTAAATAGCCTTTTATTTCCTTCATTTTAATACCTTCAAAAAGGTATAAATATTTAAAACATAATATCATTTTATTTTTTATACTTTCAACTCTATTTACATCCACTACTTATTTACCTTTAATTAATACTACTATTTTGATGTAGCATGGAATAATTAGTTAAATATTCTACCTTTCTTACTACTAGTCATTATTTATTTACTCATTAACAAAATCGATTTTCTTATCCTAATTCTCTAATAACCTTATCATATTAACTTCTAAATATAAACTTAATTTTTAAAAATTCAAAATTATCATCTATAATAAAATGTTATTTAATTTAAAAAATTATATACCTGTCCTAACAACTTCCTACATTATCTTATTGACTAATCATAATTATAAAGATAAAATAAAATTGCAGTTCTTTTCACAAAAGGAGTTTTATTTTATATGCAAGACAATTTTACACAAGATATTATAACCTTAATAGATGATGAAGGTATAGAAAGGGAATTTGAAATTTTAGACTTTATTGAAAATAATAAAGGAAAATTTTACGCTTTACTTCCAAATTTTGAATTGCCGGATGATATTCCAAACAAAGAAGATACTTATTTTATATTTCAAATTGTTGAAGAAAATGGAGAAGAACAATTAGCGGAAGTAGAAGATGATGATGTCTTGGATGAGTTGTCGGAAATATTTGAATCAAGATTTGAAGAAAACTACGATCATCAAGAAGACTAACTTTTTCCTCCTGCTTTTCTCGCGGACTGTGCTCATATAACCCTACACTTAATAATAGGGAGCTTAGTTTCTGAAATGAATTGCAGACCTCCTAATGTTTATCATTAGACGAAGGGAGCGTGAAGTATCAGAGCGGGCACCCACCTGCTTAAAGTAGCAGGTTATCAAGAGTACGATACGGCTAAGTGGGAGGTTGAAAATTATATTGGATTTTAAAAATTGTTCATTATAAAATAGTGATAAAAACCTTCTGATGTGTGGTGATCTTTATGAATTTGAAACTAATAAATAAAAAATATTCTGATAATCAAAAAGAAGATATTTACAAAATTATATCAGACATTTTTGTAGCCAAAGAAGATATGATAACAATACATAATTTTTGTATAAACAATAAAGCGAAAGTCACATTTCGGGAGGCAGGAATTGCCAGTATAAGTCAACTAAAACGAGGAGCCGGAGCTAAGCCTCATTCTATTTTAGAAAAGTCTATCAAAGAATCTCGGATGACGCCTGTTGATATTCAAGCGTTAAAAAGTATAGTCGGGGAATCAAATCTTGAATTAGTATTAGGGCTAGTCGGACGATGGAGCAAACAGCCGACTCAAGGTAACCAAGTAAATAAAACTCTTAAAGGCTTATATCTTACAAACAAAGCTAATGGAGCTATTAACGGAGAACTGAAACTTTTTGCTCCGATTATAAAACCTCCAAATCCTTATAAAAATGGTGTCAGAAAAAATTATTTCATAAAATTAGCTTTATCCCAAAGTCATGCATCAAATATGATAAATAAAGCAAAAACAAGAGTTGAAAAACTTAAAAACCCAAAAGAAATAGAATTTGAAAAAGGTCCGTATTTCAAAATTGCCCCTTACTATGTTTCTTATAGATTAAGCACAATTTTTTTAAAAACTCTCGTGTCAGAAAAAGGTAAAAAATTTTATAAATATCTTTTTGCTGGAGACTATGATATGCATGATCTTTTTACAAATCGTGCATTTGCACAGGGATCATTTGATGAAAAAAGATTAATAAACAATCTTAATTCTCAAATAAATAGTAGTGGTCACAGAAAGCAAGCATTTGCTAATTTTTTAAAAGACAATTCCTCTTCTTCGGACTATAACATGATTCAGCACGGTGCTCAAGAAAAATATTCAGCCAATATGGCAAATAACGAAAAGGGAAAACCTATAGAT
>CAQBRY010000040.1 GCA_948762645.1 uncultured Eubacteriales bacterium
TATATATCCCGTTTTATCAAGCAGTATCTCATATAATTCTCTAAGAGTTACTTTTCCGCTTCTATATATATTAATAAGATCAAATATAATATTAGAAAACATTTGTAATTTTGAGCTGACTCTCTGGAGCAATTCATAATTTGAGGAATTTTTTATTACGTCCAAAAGATTAACATTTTCAGATTGTGAAATTTCTATTGCTTGATTTATAGTTCTTTCTCCTATAGATCTTCTTGGCTGATTTATTATTCTTCTAAGTCTTATCTCATCGTTTGGATTATTAATCACACTAAGATATGCAAGCATATCTTTGATTTCTTTCCTTTCGTAGAATCTAGTACCTCCTATCATTCTATAGGGTATACCAGATTTTACAAAAATCTTTTCTATAACGTTTGATTGTGAGTTCATTCTATATAAAACTGAAAAATCAGAATATTTATATCCATCTTTGACTTTTTCTTTTATAACATCTGCTATATAGTTTGCTTCATCATGTTCGCTATAAGCGGTATGAACGCTTATTTTATCTCCTTCTTCATTTTGCGTCCACAAAGTTTTTCCCTTACGATTAATATTATTTTCTATAACTGAATTGGCAGCAGATAAAATATTTTTAGTAGAACGATAATTTTGCTCTAGCCTTATTACCTTGACTGAAGGGTAGGACTTTTCAAACTCAATAATATTTTTAACAGTTGCTCCCCTAAATTTATATATACTCTGATCATCGTCACCCACTACGCAAAGGTTATCATATCCTGAGGATAACATTTTAACTAAAAGATCTTGAGCATAATTTGTGTCTTGATATTCGTCAACAAGTACATATTTAAATTTACTTTGATATGACCTTAAAACATCCGGACAAGTCTCAAATAATTTAATAGTATTAACTATTAAATCGTCAAAATCCATCGCATCTGCTTCTTTAAGTCTTTTTTGATACATTTCATACGCCTGAGCTATTTTTTGAAGTCTAAAATCATCTTGTACATTATTTTTATATTCTTTTACATCAAGTAATTCATTTTTAGCTTTAGAAATTTCATATAAAATTGATTTATATGGTAAAAGTTTATCGTCTATTTGCAAAGACTTTCCACATTCTTTTATAAGTCTTTTAGAATCGTCTGTGTCGTATATAGTAAAATGGTTAGAGTATCCTATTTTATCCCCATGTATTCTTAGTATTCTGGCACACATAGAGTGAAATGTGGAGGACCAAATACTCTGGCTTTCAGGTCCCACTGCTACACTTAATCTTTCTTTTAGTTCACTAGCAGCTTTATTAGTAAATGTTATGGCAAGAATATTATATGCCTTTACGGGATCTACTTGAATATATTTTTTTATATCAGGATTATCATTACCGCTTTCATATGACGTTTTTAAAAGCTTTATAATATCGTCTGTAATTTCCAGATTACTCTCACTGCTATAATAAGCATTACCGTAATTCATCATATAAGATATTCTATTTACAATTACAGTGGTCTTCCCACTCCCCGCACCAGCTAAAATCATAAGAGGACCATCTATCTTGAATACTGCTTCTAACTGTTTTTCATTCATTTTAGAAAATTTACGCTCTAAAATTTTTTTTCTGAGATTAATAAACTCTTCCAGAGTAGAATTTTTTTTCATGTAAGCACCGTCCAAAAACTTTTTTCATCCTATATTATACCTTGTTTTCCACTAAAATGCAATACACTAAAATTATATATTATAACTTCCCTATTTAAATTTTTCTACCCATTTTTTAAAATAATTTCTCCATAAGTACCAATAATTCCGTTTAATCCTAGTGCATTTGATTCATCTGTATCTATGTGCATAGCAAGTCTAAATTTGTCGCTTACCCTTATAGCTACATCATCAAATATTCCGCTTCTTTCAACACTATCTATCTTGACACATACTATTTGACCGTCTTTAAATGAATTCTTTTTAGCATCGTCCAAAGACATATGTATATGTCTCTTAGCTACTATCAAACCCTCTTCTAAAATATATCTACCTTTAGGCCCTATAATCTCACATCCGGGAGTATTATATAAGTCACCGGACTCTCTTATAGGGACAGATATTCCTATTTTTCTTGCATCCGTTAGGGAAATTTCAATTTGCGTCTTACTTCTTAAAGGTCCAAGCACTGACACACCTTTTATTGATCCTTTAGGCCCCACTATTTCGACTTTTTCTTCACACGCAAATTGTCCGGGCTGAGAAAGATCCTTCTTGGGAGTTAACTTATAATTATCTCCAAATAAAGCTTTCATAGAGTCTTCAGATAAATGTATGTGTCTAGCAGACGTTTCAACCAATACTTTCAATTTTACATACCACCTTAATAAATAAGTTTAATTCTCTTTTATACTGTTTAATTTAAGCATTTCTTCTGCCGTATTTAAGGCCGCATTTGTAATATTAGATCCATTTATTATTCTTGCAAGTTCAAGCTTACGTTCCTGAAAATCCAGTTTGTTAACTTTTGTAAACGTACCTTGATTATTTACATACTTCTCGATTAAATAATGATGATCCGCCAAACATGCTATTTGCGGAAGGTGCGTAATACATATTACCTGATGATTTTTAGATATTTGTTTAAGTTTACTTCCTATTTTATTTGCAGCTTCACCACTAACGCCAGTATCGACTTCGTCAAAAATTAATGTCTCTATACTATTGTCGGAAATTACGGTTTGAATAGCCAGCATTATTCTTGAAAGCTCTCCTCCAGATGCAACTTTAGAAATAGACTTTTCACAGTCTCCTTTATTTACGGATATTAAAATTTCCATATTGTCAAAACCGTTGTCTTTCATCTTACCTATACTATGAGAAAGTTTTAGAGTAACGTAAGGCATATTTAAGAATTTAAGCTCTTTTTCTATTTTATTTATAAATTCTTTTCCTGACTTAAGCCTTTTGTCCGAAATTATACTGCAAAATTCTTGGGCTTCCTCTTCTAATAATTTATACTCTTTTTTTAAGTTTAAAATTCTATCATCAATTCGCTTTATAGAGTTTAGCTCATCTTTAGCTCTTTCCAAAAATTCTAATATTTCTTCCTCGGTACTTCCATATTTAAGACTCAATCTATGAAGAAAATCAAGCCTCGATTCAACGTTTTCAAGTTCGGCCGGATCGTACTCAAAGCCTTCGTAATATTGATATAGTTCTGATATACAATCTATTGTCTCATAATAAATACTTGAAAACTTATCCCTTATTCTTTCTAAATTACTGTCATAATTTGAGGATTCCTTTAAGAGCAAACATACTTTCTCTAACCTCGAAATTCCACTTCCTACATTACTACTTTCATCCATAATTTCTTTAATTGAATTTATATTCTTGCATATCCTGTCGTAATTAATATAAATATTCTTTAAGGAAGAAAGTTTATCCCTTTCCCCAACGTAAATACTCGCCTCTTCTATTTCCTTAATTTGATAATTTAAAAGATCTATTTTTCTTTCTTTTTCACAGTCATCAAGGTCCTCTTTTTTTATTTTCTTGCCTAAATCAATCATTTTACTATATATATCTTTATATTTATTAATATCATCTTTCGTATTTGCAAACTTATCTATATATTTAATATGAGTTTCGGGAGAAAACAGAGTAAAACTGTCGTGCTGGCCGTATATACTGATTAAATATTTTCCAAGTTGCCTAAGTATACTGGACGTAGCGGGTCTACCGTTAACTTTACAAATATTTCTGCCGTTCAAATTAAATTCTCTACATACTAAAACGCAGTCTTCACTACATGGATAACCTAAATCTTCAATGAAATTTTTCATGCTAGAAATATTAGAAAACACTGCACTTACATGACAAAAATTTTCCCCCTGCCTTATAAAACTTTTTGAAACCCGCCCCCCAAGAACCATATTTAAAGCGTCTATTATTATGGACTTACCAGCTCCGGTTTCTCCGGTAATAACGTTAAAACCGCTGCTGAAATTTATATCTAGTTTCTTTATGACTGCTAAATTTTCAATGTGTAAAGTAAGGAGCAAATTTTTCACTTCCTTCTCGCCTTAATATAGGGCTTTATATATCAATTTTTTGTCAATATTCCTATAGTTATTTTTATTCCTAAAAACTATAAAATTTACATCTTTATCAAATCTTTTAACAGCCACACTCCCTGACTTGCTTGAATTAAAAATTTTTTGTCCGTCCGCAATTATAGATATTTCAGAATTCTTTCTTATCTCATAGTCTATTTTTATGTCTTGAACAGTATCCAAAATTAAAGGTCTGGCCGTTAAGGAATGTGCACATATGGGCGTAATTACAAAGCACTTGAGTGATGAATCCACAATCGGACCACCCGCCGATAAAGAATATGCTGTGGATCCCGTAGGAGTAGATACTATGATTCCATCTGCGTAATAATGACAAACATTATTTTCGTTTTTTAAAATACTATAATTTATAACTTGGGAATCGGAACCTTTAGTCAATACTACGTCGTTTAACGCACAGTATTCTTGTCCTCCCCCTAAATCTACGCTGATTAACATCCTCGAATCTATATAATACTTTTTAGATATTAATTTCATAAATACGCTTTCAATCTCATTAGACTCTATTCCTGCAATAAATCCTAACTTACCGTTATTTATTCCTAAAACCGGTACGTTGTTTTGACAAGCTAATTTAGAATATCTTAAAATAGTCCCGTCTCCGCCGACGACTATTGATATATGGCTGTCTTTTATTGCTTCCTCGATACTATCTTTAAATACTATATTTGAAGAATTAAAATCTTTTTGCAGGTCCTTGTGCATAAATAATTTTACAAAAGACACGTACTGAGACAATCTTATTATCTTTCTAACATGCAAAACTGAACTCTCATTTTCCAAATTAAAAAATAAAGATATATTAATCTTAATCACCACCAGATAAATCTAAATGCGATCCTTCAACTACTTTCTCTATATCCTCAAAACTAACCGTTTCTCCATCTTTACTACTGCATAAATATAAAAGATATTCTATATTTCCTTTAGGTCCTTTAATTGGTGAATAATCAAGTCCTAAAGCATAAAAATTATTTTCAGCGCTATACTTTAAAACCTTATTTATTACTTCTATATGTACATTTTTATCTCTGATAACCCCATTCTTGCCCACTTTCCCTTTTCCGGCTTCAAACTGAGGTTTAATTAAACAAACTCCGCTCACTTCATCTGCAGATACTCTCTTTACAGCAGGTAAAATTAACCCTAAAGAAATAAAAGATACGTCTATGGAAAAAAATTCTATTTTTTCGTCTATAATACTCTCGTCAAGATATCTGGCATTTGTCCTTTCAAGATTTATAACCCGTTCATCATTTCTAAGATTCCAGTAAAGCTGACCGTAACCTACGTCCACGGAATAAACTTTTTTGCATCCGTTTTGCAGCATACAGTCCGTAAAACCCCCTGTTGATGCTCCTACGTCCATAGCGGTTTTACCTTCTAAATTAATGTCAAAGCCCTCAATCGCTTTTTCAAGCTTAAATCCTCCTCGACTGACGTACTTTTGTTTATTATCTCTAACTTCTACAGTGCTGTCTTCATCATATATCATTCCTGGTTTGTCACATTTTTGATTTTCTACATAAACGAGTCCTTGCATTATTAGAGATTTAGCTTTCTCTCGACTATCTGCAAATCCCCTGTCAAAAACTATTATATCTAATCTCTTTTTCATTTCTCACACTTAGCTCCATCAATACCTTATTTACAATTCCATCAGAATCAAGTGAATATTTTCTTAGCTGGGACTCAACAGAAGCGTGCTTTACAAACTCATCTTCAATAGCCGTAATTGTATACTTGCCCGAAAACTCTGACTCTAAAAGTTTAGATCCAAATTTTTCAGATACAGATCCACTTTTAATTCCTTCTTCAAAAAATAAAACGTTTGAAAATTCTTTAGCAATCTTTATAGACTCAGGATCAATAGGTTTTATAACGTTTAATTTCATAATACTTACTATTTTACCATATTTAACAAGCTTATTTCTTGCCTGACATGCAAAAGAAAACGTTCTGCCATAAGTAACTATAAGTACGTCTTTATCGTGAGACTTTCCATAAATATCAAAAGTATTTCCAGTATACTCAAATTCTTTTGGGCGAAAATACTCCTTACCTTTAGGATATCTTAAAGCAACAATACCCCTGCAATCATAAACAGCCTTATTCAGCATTAATCTTAATTCATTAAAATATGAAGGGGCAAAGATAGTAACATTAGGAATAGTATTTAAAAAGGGTACGTCGAAAATACCTTGATGTGTTTCTCCGTCATCACCGATAAGACCTGCTCTGTCTATAGCGAGTATCATATTAAATCCCTGCAAAGAACAATCGTGTATTATCTGATCGTAGCTTCTCTGAAGAAAACTTGAATATACAGCAAATACAGGTATTAATCCGCCCCTAGAAAGTCCCCCTGCAAAAGTTACAGCATGTTCTTCTGCAATACCAACATCAAAGAATCTTTTCTTATGCTTATATGAAAATTTAGTTAGGTTCGTCCCGGAAACCATGGCGGCAGTTATAGCACAAATTTTAGGGTTCTTCGAAGCAATGTCGCATATCTCTTCTCCAAAAATGTCAGAAAACCCTATATTCTTCTTGCTCATACTTCCCGTATGTATTTCAAAACCGGAAAGTCCGTGAAAGACCTTTGGATTTTTTTCAGCAAATTTGTATCCTTTACCTTTTGTAGTAATAACGTGTATTAAAACCGGTCTGTCAATGCTTTTTGCAACCTTAAAAGCACTTTTAAGTTCATTTATATTATGACCGTCTATAGGACCGTAATATATAAATCCCATATCTTCAAATAATGTACTGTTATAAAAAAATCTCTTTACAAAACTTTTAAATCTTATAATCAAATTTTTAAGATTACTTCCAATAATAGGTGTTTTATCAAGAATACTTTCTATGGTATTTTTTGCTTTCATATAAGACGGTATAGTACGGGCTTTTGAAAGATATCTTGCTATAGCACCAACATTTTTAGATATGGACATCTTATTGTCATTAAGAACTACCGTAAAATTTTTATTAAACCTTCCTGCATTGTTAAGTCCCTCATAAGCAAGACCCCCAGTTAGAGCACCATCCCCTATCACGGCTACAACATGCCCCTCGTCATCATTTATATTTTTAGATATTGCTAAACCCAAAGCAGCTGATATTGAAGTACTGCTATGACCTGATGTAAACATATCATAGGGACTTTCATTTAAATTTGTAAATCCGGATATTCCTCCTTCCTTTCTTAGAGTATTCATTTCGTCTATTCTTCCGGTTATTATTTTATGCGTATAACTTTGGTGACCTACATCCCAAACAATCGCGTCATTATCATTATTAAAAACGCTGTGTAAAGCCACTGTAAGCTCCACAGCCCCGAGATTTGAAGATAAATGTCCGCCATTTATAGAAACTGTCTCTATAATCTTATATCTTATTTCCCGGCACAGTTTATCTAAATCTTTAATTTTATTTAAATCCTTCGGAGAACTTATTTTATTTAATAATTCATAATCCATGAAAAAATATTACTCCATTCATAAAAATACATGTAATTTTAATTTACTCTCGTTTTTAAGTAATCTAAAAGTTCATCTAAAAACTTGTCTGTGCACTCTGTTTCTTTAATATGATTTTTTATTTCCAATGAAAGACTATCAACATACTTCTTTCCTAGTTCTATACCATTTTTTGAAATAAAAGTACATTTAGAATTATTTATATCACTAAAAATATTTTTACCAATTATCTCACTTTGACCTACAACATCAAGAATATCATCAACTATCTGAAATAAGATTCCTATATCTTCGCCTATTTTTCCAGATAATTCTATTTTTGATTTATCTGCTCCAGCCAAAATGGCCCCCATTTGACAAGAAGCAGAAAATAGCATACCCGTTTTCTTTTTATATATATTAATTATTTCCTCATCTGAAATATCATTTTTTAATTTATGTATATCCAGAGACTGACCGGAAATCATGCCTGAACTTCCTGAAGCCCTAGATAAAACTCCCATCATTTTTACCCTTTTTTCACAGTCTATCTGATTAATACTGCTAATATTTTCAAATGCTTGCGTTAATAAAGCATCGCCTGCCAGTATGGCTATATTCTCACCGTAAACAATATGATTAGACGGTTTTCCTCTTCTCATATCGTCGTTGTCCATGGAAGGAAGATCATCATGTATCAGGGAATAGGTGTGAATCATTTCTATAGAGCAAGACACTTTATACGAACTTACATCATTTTTTCCACCAAATATTTCGTTAAAGACTAAAAAAATAATCGGTCTAATACGTTTTCCTCCAGATAAAAGACTGTATTTCATAGACTCCAATAACAAACTGTCAATATCTTCAATACTATCCATATAGCTGCGAAGATATTGATTTATATTTTCAGAATATAATAAAAGTTTATCTTTAAAATTCATATTTAATCTCTCTCAAGCAAAATAAGTATATTAACACTAAAAATTACATTTTTTAAAATCTCTTGCAAAAGCTCCCAGTACTCCGTTAATATAACTAAACTCATCTTTTTCCCCATACTTTTTGGCTAACTCCACCGCTTCATTTATCGACACATTTTCAGGTATATCCTCAATATACATAATTTCATATATCGCAATCTTTAATATTGACGTTGCAACTTTCGATAATCTTTCCTTTTTCCATCCAGTAACATTTTTTTCTATATATTCCTCAATGGCACTTTCTTTTTCTTTAACTCCAATTAAAATATTTTTCGAAAAATCATCTATTTCTTCTTCTCTACATGATCTCGCAATTTCGATAATATCTTCTGCATTATTATTTCCAAACTCACTTTCAAAAACAAATTTAAAAGCTTGTTCTCTTGCCTGACGTCTGTTCATCGATTTAAGAATACTCCGATCATAAAAATAATTTTAAAAATTCCTTCAAATTATATCATATTATATTTTAAATATCCAACTAAAATAATTACTACCAAGCTATTTTAATTTAGAAAATCATTATAATATGTTTAAAATTCACAAAAACACTTGATATTATATATAATTTAACTATACTATAGATTATAAATAGAGAGGAATGATAAATATGAATAAAAAAATTTTAAATTCAGATGAAATGGGTGTTAAAGAAGTAAAAAAAGGCACTTATGAGATTAAATATTCCGGAGATGCTTCTATTTATACTCAAGAAGAGAAAACAATGTGGAACAACATTAAAAAAGGTCTAACAGCAAAAGACCCAAGCCCTAAGTCCACAACCAGATATTTAGAAATTGAAAATATTACCCTACTAGGAAATGCATTAAAAAATTTAAAAGCAGCTGGAATTAAAAGGGTAAACAATGTAAGTATCGGCGCATTTATTAAGGATAACTACACGCCTATGACAAATATGTATATATAAAATCTGTTTCAATTGGTATCTGCAAAATGCAGATACCATTTTTATATATTCGTTAATTAAAAATCACTAAATCACTATGCAACTATTAAAATTCAATGATATTAGACAAATTAATAAAATCTTCAAATTTAATTTCTTCTGCTCTTGAAAGTTTGGAAATCCCCACTTTGTCAAATACTTCTTCTAAGTAATTTTTGGATAAACCAAGACTCATACTTAGAGAATTTACAATCTTTTTCCTACGTTTTTCAAAAGAAGCCTTAACCACTTTGAAAAATTTACTTTTATCGTTAATATCCGATCTGTATGCCCCGTTTGTACTTATTCTAATAACACTCGAACTTACCTTTGGAGCAGGAATAAAACTTTCACTATTTACCCCAAATAATATTTCAGCACTGGAATAATATCTTACAGCTATACTAATAGCCGAGCAGTCCTTACTTCCAGGGAGTGCACATATTCTATCTGCCGCCTCCTTTTGAATCATTAACACCATACCTTTTATATTACAGTCTGTTTCCAATATTTTCATTATAAATGGGGACGTAATATAATATGGTAAATTCGAACAAACTATAACTTTATCAAAATTTTTAAACTCTTCTTGTACTAATTTTTTAAAGTCTATTTTAAGAGCGTCATCTTCCAAAATTTTTACATTCTTAAAATCCGCTAATACATCTTTTAAAATGGGAAATAATCTTTTATCCTTTTCAATACAAATTACTTTCTTAAATTTAAGACCCAATTGCTGAGTCAAAGTTCCAATTCCAGGACCAATTTCTATTACACCAATATTTTCTCCGTATATTAAACACTCTTTGGCCATACTTGGACATATCTCACGATTTATAATAAAATTTTGTCCCAATGACTTATTAAACTTAAATCCATACTTATTAAATAACTTTTTTATTACATTTAAATCACATAAATCATATATCATATTATGTCTCTCACTTCTTACCTATTTCAACTTAAACCTTTATATAAATATTAAGATTTCTAATTTTATCTGTCAAAATTAATACTCTTAATAATCATATTCTCTGATAATTCCTATATTATAGTGTAATGTCAAATTTATAACTGTCGTTAATTAGAATATAGTTACAGTCATGTTTCAGACACATTTTTAAATTATATACGTTGTCTTCAATCATAGATAATTTAGTACATGATGAATCATCTAAACGATTTTCAATAATTCTTGAATATTTTTTTATAGTGTCAAAATTATTTTTAATATAAGACTCTGTCATAATAATACAATAATATCTTATTTCTTCTAAATATTCATTATTAAAGTCTTTTTTCCAATCAAATGGAATGTAACCTCCTTCTACTATCAGATTTTGATGATTTTCAATAGCTGTTTTTATCATGTCTCGTATAATCGGCCACATATATATTTCTAATTTAGTATCATCTTCCGGCGTTAATGGAATCTTTCCACTTCTGATTAAACCCATTTTCAATAAATCAATCGATAAATAAGGATATTTATACTTTTCAAGAAGTTTTTGTGCCAATAAAGTTTTTCCTGTGTGAGAAGATCCCGTAATTAATACTATCATTTAAAAGACATCCTTTCCTCAAATCACATCTTATTTATTATAACATACAGCTTTCTTACATAAACTATAATTATAAACATGACCCTTTTTACAAAATATTTTTAAAATAAAAAAATACGGAGACAAATTTTTTGTCTCCGTAAATATTAAAAAATAAAATTTATTTTACTTCTACTTGTGCGCCAACTTCTTCAAGTTTCTTTTTGATTTCTTCAGCAGCATCTTTAGAAATTTTTTCTTTTACTGTTTTTGGTGCTCCATCTACCATTTCTTTTGCTTCTTTAAGTCCGAGACCTGTAATATCTTTTACTGCTTTTACAACTTTAATTTTGTTGTCTCCAGCAGCCTTTAGAACTACGTCAAATTCGGTTTTTTCTTCAGCTGGTGCTGCTCCTGCTGCAGCTGGTGCTGCTGCAACTGCAACTGGTGCTGCTGCGGAAACTCCAAATTCTTCTTCTAAAGCCTTTACAAGCTCACTAAGCTCTAAAACGGTGAGAGCTTTTACATCTTCAATTAATTTTGTTACCTTTTCTGACATTTTTAAAAACCTCCATAAATTATAAAATTAAGCACTTTTCTTTTCAGCTATAGCATTTAACGCTACAACTAATGATTTCATAGTACCACCAAGTACAGTGACAAGACCTGTAATCGGATAATTGAGTCCGGATAGAGCTTGAGCAATAAGTACTTCTTTCGATGGCAATTTTGCAAGATCATGTACTTCTTTTTCACTAATAACTTTTCCTTCAACAAAACCTATTTTCACTTTAAAGAAATCATTATTATCAGCAAACTTACATAGTATCTTGGCAGCTCCAATATGATTATCTTTGCTAATAGCAATAGCTGTGGTTCCTTCCAGAACGCTCGATATTTCATCTATTCCTACCATTTCTGCAGCTCTTTTAAGAAGAGTATTTTTTACTACAAGATATTCTATACCAGCTTCACGAAGTTCTTTTCTAAGAGCTGTATCTTGAGCAACTGTGATGCCATTATAGCTTACGAGTACTCCGGCACAAGCAGATTTTAATTTTCCGGCTAATTCCTCTACAACTGCTTTTTTAGCTTCCAAAACTTTATTACTAGGCAACTTTATCACCTCCAAAAATTTTTACGCAAAAATAATCAACCTTACTGCACAACAACAGAGAAGATTGATTACATGTAAGTACATTAAAATCGTTCTCCTCGGTAGGTAAAGGCAACCTTTTTACGCATTTGCACCTACTGTCTTAGGACAAAACAGTATTTTTATTTTACTAATATAGTTAAAATTTGTCAACTAAATTATAAAGATTTATTTGCGTTAATTTTTATACCAGGTCCCATAGTAGAAGAAACAACACATGATCTTATATATTGTCCTTTACTTGCTTCCGGCTTTGCTTTAATTACTGCACTTAACAAAACGTCTGCGTTTTGGAAAAGTTTCTCTGCTCCAAATGACACTTTACCTATAGGGCAATGTATAATATTTGTTTTATCAAGCCTATACTCTATCTTACCGGCTTTAGCTTCTTTTATTGCTCTTGAAATATCTGTAGATACAGTTCCGGCTTTTGGGTTAGGCATTAATCCACGTGGTCCCAATACCCTACCAAGTCTTCCAACCATACCCATCATATCCGGAGTAGTAATTAATACATCAAAATCCATCCAGTTTTGAGTCTGAATTTTATTTATCATATCTTCTGCCCCAATATAATCTGCTCCGGCAGCTTTAGCCAAATCTTCATTTTCACCTTTACATATAGCAAGAACTCTTACTTTTTTTCCAGTACCGTTAGGGAGAACTACTGCTCCTCTAACTTGCTGATCGGCATGTCTTGAATCGACGCCAAGCCTTATGTGCATCTCAACTGTTTCATCAAACTTAGCTTTAGCGGTTTTTACGCAAACTTCAAGGCCTTCTTTTAATTCAAAAAGTTTTAAACTATCAAATAGTTTCGTACTTTCTACATATTTTTTACCATGTTTCATATCACTATTTTCCTCCCTATTAGTGGTAAAATCGGACATTTTCCTCCCACTCGAGGCATTAATCCACTACTTCTATTCCCATACTTCTAGCTGTCCCGGATACCATACTTATAGCTGATTCAATACTTGCAGCATTTAAATCCGGCATTTTAATTTCAGCAATTTTCTTAACTTGATCTTTTTTAATTTTTGAAACTTTTGTTTTATTAGGAACTCCCGAACCTTTTTCAATTCCGCATTCTTTTAATATAAGAACTGGGGCAGGTGGAGTTTTTGTTATGAAAGTAAAAGATCTGTCGTCATATATATCTATAACAACCGGTATGACCATACCCATCTGATCTTTTGTTCTATCATTAAATTCTTTAGTAAAAGACATAATATTAATACCATGAGGTCCAAGTGCTGAACCTACAGGCGGTGCCGGAGTGGCTTTTCCGGCAGGAATTTGAAGTTTAACTTGAGCTTTTAATTTTTTAGCCAACTTTTACACCTCCAAAATTTGTTATAAACAACTTTTTATAACTTCTAAACTATTGGCTGAACTTGTATTAGTTCCAATTCAACAGGGGTTTCACGCCCAAACATTGAAACAATTACAGTTACACAATTTTTCTCCATATCAATACTATCAACAACTCCGACGTGCTCACCAAGTGGGCCATCCAGAATTTTTACAGTATCTCCAACGGAATAAGAAACTTCTATTTTTTTATTTTCTACACCTAACTTCTTAACCTCATCATCTGTGAGTGGTACAGGTTTTGTGGATTCTCCTACAAATCCAGTACATCCCCTTACGTTCCTTACAGCATACCAAGAATCATCATTCATAATCATTTTAACTAAAACATATCCAGGAAAAATCTTACGCTCTACTTCACGCTTTTTATTATCCTTTATTTCCACTACTGTTTCAGTAGGAACTTTTATTTCCTGAATAAAATCCTCTAGTTGTCTATTAATTACGGTCTTTTCAATATTAGATGCAACTTTTTTTTCATAACCAGAATAGGTATGTATTACATACCACCGAGCTTCCTCTTGCACTAAATTTTACCTCCAGACCATTTCACACTATCCCGATACTTCCATAATTAAGCCCAGTAAACTCATAAATGCGGCATCGAGTCCAAATACAAAAAGTCCAACAACGAAAATCATTAAAAGCACTATTCCTGTATTTTTAAACACAGTCTTTGGCTTAGGCCAAATAACTTTTTTAATTTCACTTTTTAGATCTTTAAAAAACTCTACAGGTTTAGCAAATATATTTTTTTCGGACATAGCAAATAATCCCCACTTTCTTTTTTTACTTAGTCTCTTTATGAGGAGTATGTTTTCTGCAGAATCTGCAATATTTATTCATCTCTAACCTATCAGGATTGTTTTTTTTATTTTTCTTCGTATCATAATTACGTTGCTTACAATCCATACAGGCAAGAGTTACTTTTACTCTCATTACGGCACCTCCCGGCATTTCGGAATATTTTAGCCTCCCTCAGAAACATAAAGCTTCCCATGAGGTTATAAAATTTTACCATATATATCAATTTAAGTCAAGGCTACAAAAACAAATCAGCCTTATTTAAAGCTGATTTGTTAAACGATTTATAATTATTTAGATATCTTAAATTTATATTTTTTAGAATATTCTTTAGGCCATTTTGTTACTTGATCTTTAAAATAAGTACTTTTACTTAAAATTTTTTTAATTTCTTCTTCAAGTTTCCCAGGAGCCGCTATAAAATTGCTACTATCTATTGTTCCTTGAATTTCTTTATGCTTATCTTTTATTTGCTTTTCTATTTTTATTTTTTCAATTTTAGCCTTAATCATGTGTCGTTTTCTTTCTTCTTCTGATCTTTTTCTCGCTTGTACTGCTTCTACTCTTCTTTTTTCGGCGTTTGCAAAACTATCGCATAGTGCAGTAGCAAATCTTCGTATTTCCTCACTACTACCATACTTTTTCTTTCGGTACGCAGACAAATCAAAGTCTTTGCCCTTTTCTCTTGCCTCTTTAGCCTCTTTCTTTTCCTCAGGAGTTACTCCTGATGAGTTTCTTAACCCGGAACACGTGAAGTTTTCCTCTATCCAGGCGAAGGTAGGAATACCATATACACCAAGTTGATTCTCTACACTCTTATCAGAGTACAGACTAGCAGGTTTGTTCAATTTTAAGCAGCATAAGATTAGGTCCTTAAGATTGGCGCAGCCGGGCAAACTCTCCTTTCCGCAGAATAGCGGTTTAAACTTTTCTGCCCATTTCTTTATTTTTGCTATGTCTTCGGCATTAAATAAGTCATATGTATCTTTCATAAAAAATTCACCTCTTTAATATAGTGTGTATCTATTATATATATATATATAAGTCAAGTTTTTTGTGAATTATTTATATTTTAAAGACGCTTTCCACACTTTTTTTAATTCTTCGCTTAAATATTTATTAGCAATTTCCACATCATCTTC
>CAQBRY010000041.1 GCA_948762645.1 uncultured Eubacteriales bacterium
GTGAATTGCAGTGGGAAAATTTAAATTAAAAAATAAAATAGTTTCCAACAATGATTACTTAAATAATATATTCGAAAGAAAAATTATAATTTATAAAGTTTATATCAAATTTAAATTGATAAATATTAATAATCTCTAGTTGATTAGGATCAAAATATTAAATTTTATTATATATGTAAAGGCACTTAAAAATATTTTTAAAATTAATATTTATTTAAATAATTCACTTTTGTTACGATCAGTAGTAATAAAATAATCATAAATGAATATTTTTTACAATCCAATCCGTTAATTTAAAAAAATGATTTATTTTTTAATATATTAAAATAACCAAAATATTTCAGTTTTCACATTTAAAGTAAATCAGATAAATGAAGTCAAAGTTATTTAAGTCTAGAATTCATATAATATATCTTTATTAACCATTTACTTTATATAATATATACTTTTAATCAGTGTACATTCCACAAATCGTAACTATAAAATTATGCTTCTTCTAAAAAGTTTAAACTATCTGTACATCCAAAATATATCCTACAATATTTTCAGACTGTTTCTCTAAACGTCTAGGTTGAATATTCAATATTTTAAATTCCATCCCGCTATCTAAAAACATTTCTGATTGGATTGATACAATATTTAAAGCAACAGCCTTATTTCCAGGAGTCAAATATATACGCATAAAAGATTATTCCCATAAGAATTTGCACAGTTTAAATTTAAACTTGTACTGGTAAACCCTAAGTCTAGATAAGTTGTATTTATTAATCTGCGAACATTATCTGGAGCCAGTCGACGATCTGCTATTTTATTATATTCCAACAAATAATCTAAAAATTCATCTTTTACACCCCTATCAACTACTATACCTTGCGATAAAGGAAGAGTTCTGTCAAATAATCTTTTTACTGATGCAATAATAGGCACACCTCTACAAAGTCCTTCACGCATTCTTTGACTCACACCAGTTTCCTCAACAAAATCTGATATGTTTTTTATATCCTGAGAATCTACAGATGAAAGGTCTAATAAAGACAAGTGATTATATACATATGTTAACTTATGTTGATCATCAGCTTTAACTAAAAGATTTATTAGGTGGTCTCTATTAGTTTCTGTAACAATGCCGGTCTATTTTATACATATTTTTAAAGCATATATTTAATGAATTATTTTCCAAGCAGAAATCATATATAATAGCTTTTGTAATAGATTACATCAATGTAGAACTTAACAAAAATAATACGAAACTTATAAAAAATAATTTTATATTTTTTCTCATTATTAGTTTTTTCCTTTTATAAAATTTATTTTTGATGAATTCATAACTAACTAAATATATATTATTATTTAAGATTTACCATACATTAATTAATGAATTAAATAATTAAAAAGTCCACCATCTTGGTGGACTCTAATTATTTTTAAGTTTGTTGTATTCTATGAGTGATATTCCCTAAGGATTCACAGCAAAATATAACATCAGAATTGTCTAGTTGCTTATTTACTATACCTTTTTTTATAAAATCTATAGATCCAAAGCTTTCACCCAAGTCATATGATAAATTTTTAGTCCTTGTAAAAACTTTTAAGTCATATTTACTATCATTACAAACTTGTCCATGAATAGTGCTTAAACATTTACATTCATTTAATTCCGAATTATATCTAAAATTGAACTCCATATATGCAGCTGCTATAACTCTGTCATAATTACTATTAATATCACAATATGTAATTTCTAATCTCACTGTTTTATATTCATAGTGACTTTCTAAAAAATCTTCTCCGTAATTATATTTTAAATATACTACATTTTCTTTCTTCTTTATTCCATTTGCAAGCATAGTTTCAGTAGAAGTTTGTTTTTCAAGCTCTAGTATATTTAAATTCTCAGCAAAGTCCATTCCATTTACATTACACGCCATACTGTAAAAATCGAAACCACATAAAGTAAATATTGTTAATAAATAACTTATAAACTTTCTCATTTAATTGCCCCCTAAAATACACTTGAATTTAATATTATGTTGCCATTTTTTGAACATCTAAAGTCTATATGGAAATTTTCGTAATATACGCTCTTAGTTGAAAACTTTGGATTTTTATATAAATTTGTTATTAATGACACAGCACAGACAGAGTCGTCTTTAGAAGAAAGTATTTCATTATTTTGCTTTATTTTCCACTTTTTATCTATGGACCTTTTTGACTTACAAATTATGTCTTCTTTTGCATTAGAAATCTCACAAAATGTTTTTTTATCATATGTAAATGTAACTTTAAATTTGTGGCTTGCTAATTCTTTTATAGGTTTATTGCTTACGTTCATAAAGTACGTTCCTTTTACACTTACACCCTTCCTATAGATATGTGTACAGTCCTTAGAACTTAAAGTGGATTCAGGAGAAAATGCTATCTCTATTACGTATTCTATTCCATTTCCAAATATCATTTTTCTAATTATTCTTTCCGTCTTATTTTTTGCTACACCTAAAAATAATTCCTTAGAAATTAAATTACTAGTATTCTTATCTATTACTTCTTCAGCATTAAATCTAGTACAAGAATTTCTCAATATTATTTGACACATTATTCCAAAAGTAAACAAAAATCTTAAAAAATATTTTTTCATGTTAATTTCCCTCCCTTAAATTATTTTTAAACTATTTCTATTTCATCACGTAATTCTTCATCAACTTTTACGCTTGCTTCATCATGAATCAATTGTGTGACTTCATCATAGAACCTATTGAGCAGCCCTACAACTACTTTCTGAGCATTTAAAACAGAATGTTTAGCAACTATATCTTGTGGTAACAATTTGTATTCTAAAGAATAAAATAAATCTGCAGATAAGTATGCACATGTTTTACCTATAATTTTTTTAGTAGTATTAAGGTAATATTTTAAATTTTCTTTTTGAACTGTGGCAATACACATATCTTGTATAACTTCACATCTTTTTTCAAATTCTACATGCATTGACAATTTTATTCCTGCATCCATAAAGTTTTCATAGTTTGTATGTACAGGTGTACTTAAATCCTCAACAAAATGTAATGACCTACCAAACTCTTGAAATGCTTCGGTAATATATCCTGTTTTATAATTTGTTATTGCCGCATTATAATGCTTAATAAATTTTGTTAAAGCTGATTCTTTCTCACCCATAAAATTAAGTTCTGTAGCCGGATTATAGAAATGCCATTTAAATCCTCCATCAGTTTCGTCCTCATCAGGCTTTACGCAATACTCCAATATAACGTCTTTAACTTCATCAGTATAAAAATCACTATATATACTTTCAATCTTTTCTTTAGTTTTATCAACTTCTTTATTTTCTGCACTTTCTTTATCATCTTTAGTACTGCCTAGATCATGCAGTATTGATAAACTAGCCCTTGTTACATATTCATGAGTGGAACTAGCAAATCCATATACATTGGTCATCAAAACTGAAAAAACAAAATATGTACCAAATGATAAAAAAAAGTTTCTAAATTTACTCATTTTATACTCCCTCTTTTCACAAAATTATTATTTTTTTGTACTTTTCATAAAATTTATCTATATTAAATATAAAATATAGAAATAAAATTCTATATTTTAGTATTATATCACTAATTATAATTTTGTAAATATTTTTACAAACATATTTTTTTAATATATTTTTCATAACTCAAAATAATTAGAATCTCGCATTTTATTTCCAAAATTTACATTTAAATGTAAAAATAAAAACCTGTATTACTCAAAGTAATACAGATTCAATAAATATTTTGTTTTATTTTTAATTTACAATTATTCTATACTTTTCAATTCAACATAAATTCATCCATTTTAAAACTTCTATATACTATAACACGTAAATCCTGATAGAAGCATTATACAAAAACCTTAAATTTATAATTTGGTAAGAATCATTCACATATCAAAAAATACTAATATTACAAATATTATATTTATCTATTGTATAGTATTTTCTAAATATTCTTCTAATTGTTTGTCTTCTTTCTTCTTTTTCTTATCTTTTAATACTAATATTGTAGTAACTAAAGATAAAATAGTTATTATTGCTGTAGTAATTCCAACAATAAAAGCTATTCCATATCTACTGTTATTTTCATTATTTCTCATAAGATCATACTCCCTTAACATGAAAAAATTATAATTAAAGCTTATGCTAACATATATCAGCATCGAAATCAACTTCTGACTAATATATATTAGCACAATACAAATAATATTTTATACTTCTTCATTAAAATATATACTATACCAAACTATAAAAGTATATATTGTCCATATTTTTCTACTATTGTCCCATTTTTGCTTATAATGATCTTCCAGAAACTTTAATATCTCGTCTGAATTAAAAAATTTCCGAGCGATTTTACCGCAAAATGCTTTCTTCACTATTTCATAATATTTTTTATCCCTTAGCCATACCCTTGTGGGAACAGGAAATCCTAATTTTTCTTTGTCCGCCGTATCTTTAGGAAGTCTCTTTGATGCCGCTACTCTAAGTGCATATTTAGTATTTTTCTTATTTACCTTTAAATTTACCGGTATAGTCGACGCTACTCCGAAAACTTCTTTATCTAAAAAAGGTACTCTAAGTTCCAATGAATTTGCCATACTCATTCTATCTGCTTTTAATAATATATCCCCCACCATCCATAAATTTATATCTAAATACTGCATCTTTGTTACATCGTCATAGTCTTTAGTTTCCTTGTAAAAACCAGAGCATAAATCTTGAGGTCTAGTTGCAATAGATGAATCTTTTAATATTTTTTGTTTATCTTCAAAGGAAAACATAAATGCGTTACCTATATATTTATTTTCTGTAGTATGTTCCCCTCTTATAATATAACTTCTACCTCTAAAATAAAAGGGTATCTTTTTTACAAACTTTGATAAAAAAGTTCTTAAACCCTGAGGAATAATTTTTTGGTACATCCTAAACACTTGGGGCTCATTATAAACAGTATATCCTCCGAAAAGTTCATCCGCACCTTCCCCGGAAAGTACAACTTTAACGTATTTACTAGCTAAGTTACATACAAAATATAATGCAACACAAGATGGATCAGCTAAAGGTTGGTCCATATGATACTGTACTTTTTTGAAAGTACCCCAAAACTCTTCAGATGTTATTAATTTATAATGGTGATCAAGTCCTACTTTCTTAGACAGTCTTTTAGCCCACGACGCTTCATTATATTTTTCTCCAAATTCAAATCCTACCGTAAATGCTTTTTGGCCTGGAAAATATGATGATACATAACTTGAATCTATACCGCTGGATAAAAAGCAACCCACTTCTACGTCACTAATTCTATGAGTTTCAACAGAATCCTTAAATACATCCTCTATTGATTTTACCGCTTCATCTAACTGTAAATTTTCATCAATATTGAACTCCGCCTTAAAATACCTCTTTATATCTATTTCTCCATTTTTTACAGTCATATAGTGTCCGGGCAACAAGCAGTACACTCCCTCGAAAAATGTTTCAGGAGGTACTGCGTATTGAAAGGATAAATATCTATCCAGTGTATTTTTATTAAGAACCTTTTTGAATTCCGGAAAAGCTAATATACTTTTTATTTCTGAGGCATATATAAAATTACCTCCGACCTTTGCATAATGTAGGGGCTTTATGCCAAAAAAATCTCTTGCTAAAAAAAGTGACTTTTTATCTCTATCCCAAATAGCAAATGCAAACATTCCTCTTAGTTTGTTTAAAATTCCTGATCCCCACTCTTCAAATCCGTGAAGAATTACTTCTGAATCAGATTCCGTATAAAATTTATGTCCTTTTTTTATTAGGTCTTCTTTTATATCTTTATAATTATATATTTCTCCATTAAAGTTTAGTACTAATGTATTTGTTTCATTATATATAGGTTGACTGCCGCCATCTAAGTCTATAATGCTTAGCCTTCTAAATCCCATGGAAATGTCTTTATCTGCAAAATATCCTGCACTGTCAGGACCTCTATGAGTGATTAAATCAGCCATAGTCTCAATTACTTTTACTTTATTGCTAACTTCCCCTGTGAAGCCACAAAGTCCACACATCTTTCTACATCCTCCTATATAATTAAGCATGTCTTACAGATTATATCATTGAATATATTCGCTTACAATAAAGTAATTTCTAAAATTTAAGCTTAACTGAAAATAGGAGGAAAAGGACTTGCCGGTGCCGATTGACAAACCCTAACTGTTTTTGGCTTTACCCACAGGGCTTTAGGAAGAAACACACAGCTATCATCTAGAGTATGATCGTATGTATTGTATGTTTTAAAATATAAATATGCTAAAACTGCAGAAGGTACTCCAAATATTTCTTGTAATTGTTCCCAATCTTCCCCTACATTATAAACTTTCCTATGCAAAGATTTCAATTCTTCTACGTTCCAATTTTTTACACACTCAAAATTAGGTTTTAAATATGACATATATCTATCCTGGCATTCAGTTGGAGTACACTTACCTTTAAAAACTTTCTTAGATATAACTAGCCAATTTTCCCCTGTAAATTCTTCTACGTTTTTTAATAGTTTAAAATCATTAAAGGTATTCCACTTAAATGCATGAACTATTCCACACCCAAAAACAGAAATTGACAGTAATAGACTACCCATAAATTTAAAAATATTTTTTTTCATTAATTTAAGCCTAACCTTTCTTGATAATAATTATTTTAACTTTCTTATTTATTATTATATTAAGCATAAATAATTTTCAACATTTTTGCTAAAATTTATTTTTATGTACTAAACAATATACTATTTAAGCAAAATTTTATAAACATTTACACATTGAAATATCTATAATTAGGGCGTAATATTATTTATGAAATTTATTTTTAGAGGTAAAAATTATGACAAATAAAATTATATATATGGATAACGCAGCTACTACAGCTGTTTCCGACGAAGTTATAGAATCTATGCTTCCATTTTTTAAAGATCAATATGGAAATCCTTCCAGTATGTACAGCATCGGAAGGGAAGCAAAAAAAGCCATAGAAGACTCCAGAGAAATCGTGGCTAACTGCATAAACGCTTCGGCAAAAGAAATATATTTTACTTCCGGAGGCAGTGAATCCGACAACTGGGCTATTAAGGGCATAGCTTATGCCGGTCTTAAAAAAGGTAAAAATCATATAATATCGTCTAAAATAGAACACCATGCAGTACTTCATGCTCTTGAAAGACTATCGAGATCAGGTTTTGAAGTAACATTTCTAGACGTTAATGAAAAAGGTCTAATAGACCCTAAGGACGTTGAAAACGCAATAAAGCCTGAAACGTCTTTAGTAACTATAATGTATGCTAACAACGAAATAGGTACTATCCAGCCTATAAAAGAAATAGGTAAAATTTGCAAAGATAAAAAAGTACTGTTTCATACAGATGCTGTTCAAGCTGTTGGGAACGTCCATATAGACGTTCAGGACCAAAATATCGATCTCTTATCTTTATCTGCACATAAATTCCATGGTCCAAAAGGGGTCGGCGCTTTATACGTAAAAAAAGGTATAACCATGCAAAATCTAATTGACGGAGGCGCACAAGAAAAAGGTTTAAGGGCCGGGACAGAAAATATACCTGGCATAGTGGGCTTATCAACTGCAATGCAAATCGCTTGTTCGTCCATTGACGAAAGAAATGAAAATTTATCTAAGCTCAGAGATAAAATTATATCTAATCTTTTAAAAATAGAGTCATCCAGACTCAATGGAGATCTAGAAAAAAGGCTCCCCGGAAACGTAAATATGTGCTTTGAGGGCATTGAGGGAGAATCTCTTCTCCTTATGCTGGACGCTAAAGGTATTTGCGTATCGTCGGGATCAGCATGTACGTCAGGATCCCTTGACCCAAGCCACGTACTTTTGGCTATAGGTCTTCCACATGAAATAGCTCATGGGTCTTTAAGAATCACTCTAAGTGATCAAAACACAATGGCGGAGGTTGACTATCTTTTAGAAGTTTTACCTCCAATAATAGAAAAATTAAGGAGTATGTCTCCTGTATGGAATAAAGGAAGGTAATATTTAATATGTTTTATAGTGAAAAAGTAATGGATCATTTTTCAAATCCGAGAAACGTTGGCGAAATAGAAAACGCTGATGGTATCGGCGAAGTAGGTAATCCTAAATGCGGCGATATTATGAAAATGTATATTAAGGTTGATAACGGCATTATTCAGGACGTAAAATTCAAAACATTTGGATGCGGAGCGGCTATAGCTACAAGCTCAATGGCAACAGAGCTTGTTAAAGGCAAAAGTATAGACGATGCCCTTAAAATAACAAATAAAGCCGTAGTCGAAGCTCTGGACGGTCTTCCTCCAGTAAAACTTCACTGTTCAATCTTAGCCGAACAAGCAATTAAAGCTGCTTTATCTGATTACTATAAAAGAAAAGGCGTGGACCCCGAACCTATAGTTGGAAAAATTAAAGATTGTCATGAAAGCTGCCCTGTCAGCGAATAATTTTAATTTATCATTTTAAGGAGAAAAGTATGATTTTTAAAAGCACAACGATGAATTTAAATATTAAATCAGCGGTAGGATTTTTAACATTTAAAAAGCTAGAAGAATATAAATTTATACGTCATGCTTTTTCTACAAGACTCGGCGGCATAAGTAAAAACGAATATAAATCTATGAACCTGAGAATAAATTGCAGTGATAAATATGAAAACGTAATTGAAAATTATAAGCTTTTTTGTAGCGCCACAAATATTGACTTCAATTCTTTAACTTTTACGTCTCAAACTCATACTAGCAACGTTAGATTAATAACTTCAAAAGATGTTGGCGTTGGGATTCATAAACCACAAAATATGAATAATATAGATGCACTAACTACTAATGAAAAAGGTATAACGCTTGTTACGTTTCATGCAGACTGTATTCCTATTTTTATAGTCGACCCGATTAACAAAGCAATTGGTCTGGCTCACTCCGGATGGCGTGGTACCGCTTCCAAAATTGCCCAAAATCTTTTAAACGTCATGAGAGAAAACTATTCTTCATTACCACAGAATCTGATTTGCTGTATCGGCCCCGGAATCGAGAAATCATGCTTTGAAGTGGATGATAAAGTTTTACAAGAGTTTAAAAAATCAGGTATATCGAACCAAAATAAATATATTCAGGAAAAGTCAAACGATAAATTCCTTATAGATCTGCCCGGACTAAATAAGCAAATATTATTAGATAATGGTGTAAATAATAACAATATATTTGTGTCGGACTTATGTACAAAATGTAGTAATGATTTACTTTTCTCCCACAGACAAACAGGAGATAAAAGAGGAACAATGGCAGCTATGATTCAATTATGTTAAAATAATAGTCATAAAAAATGTCGATATACAAAATATCGGCATTTTATATCTTCCTCTTAATTTGGCCCAAAATTACTCTAATACTATCTAATAATTGAACGGCATCATTATTGCACCCTTTCTTGTAACTTTGACATTTTCCTATAAAACTCATAATTTCATCCTTATTGGTAAAACTAAAAGAATTACAATTAGAACTTAAGTCATTAATCTCATTATAAAGTGGCTGTAAACTTTCAGAATATCTGGATTTTTCTAAACCATTTAACCTTTGGAAATTTCTCTTCCATTCGACCCACCTTTGTAGCAGTATTTTTTCATTTTGTTCAACTTTAAAATTATTAGATGGTTTCTTCTGTTGATACTGATTTCCACTATATTTATCCTCTTTAAAGTTATTAGATGGTTTCTTCTGTTGATACTGATTTCCACTATATTTATCCTCTTTAAAGTTATTAAATGGTTTCTTATAATCATTTTCCATATCTTCTTTATGTTCATAACTATTATCATCGCTACTACCTCCAAAATTTGGGGTGTAGGCTTGTTCATAACCAAAAATATCTTCCAAGAATTTTTCAATTGAGAAAGCACTTGCCAACACGACAAAATAATCTTTTAATTTTTTAAAACAATAGTCTAATGATTTGGCTTTATAACTATCTGCAAAATTAATTGTTTCACTTTTTTCAGTATAGCCATTAGACTTGGCATAATAACAATTTGTCATACAAAATAAGCTTAAATATATACAAGCAAATAAAGTCCTTAACATTTTTGGCTGCTTCATAATTTTACCTCCATTTTAATTAATTTTAACATGCAACAGCTAGAATGTCAATATATAATAATAAATTATGGAGGAATGCAAATTGAAAAATATGAAAATAACTATGGATGGTAATTCATCCGCGGCGTACGTATCATACGCATTTACCGACGTTGCAACTATATATCCCATAACCCCTTCTTCTGTAATGGCGGACGAAATAGATAAATATTCTTTTAAAGGACGTAAAAATCTATTCGGCAGAAAAGTAAGAGTTGCAGAAATGCAGTCTGAAGCCGGAGCCGCCGGTGCCATGCACGGATCTTTATCTGCGGGAGCTTTAACTACAACATATACGGCATCTCAGGGGCTATTATTAATGATTCCAAATATGTATAAAATAGCCGGTGAACTTCTCCCTAATGTTATACATGTATCTGCAAGGACTATAGCAACTCACGCTCTATCTATATTTGGAGATCATTCTGACATTTACGCCTGCAGACAAACAGGTTATGCTATGCTATGTTCAAACAGTCCTCAAGAAATTATGCATTTATCCGCTGTTTCCCATCTTTCTTCGATAAAAGGCAGGGTACCTTTTCTTCACTTCTTCGATGGATTTCGTACATCCCATGAAATACAAAAAATTAACGTATGGGACTATGACGAACTTTCCGAAATAATAGATTGGGATTGTGTCAATAATTTTCGTAAAAACTCTTTAAATCCAGAAAATCCCACTACTCGAGGTACAGCTCAAAATGATGACGTCTTTTTTCAAAGCAGAGAAGCCTGTAATAAATTTTACGACAATATTCCAAATATAGTCTTAGAATATATGAATGAGGTAAATAAACGTACAGGATGCGACTATAAACCCTTTAATTATTACGGTCATCCTGAAGCTACTAGAGTTATTATAGCTATGGGATCCGTATGTGAAACTGCTGAGGAAGTAGTAGATTATTTAAATAATCAAGGGGAAAAAGTAGGGCTTATTAAAGTAAGACTTTACAGACCTTTTGTATCAAAATTCTTATCAGACGTACTGCCTAAATCAGTAGAAAAAATATCCGTTTTAGACCGTACGAAAGAATCCGGGTCTATCGGTGAGCCCCTTTATCTTGACGTTTTAGCAGCTATAAATGAGTTTTGTCCCGGCGGAATAAAAATATACGGCGGAAGGTACGGTCTTAGCTCTAAAGATACTACTCCAAGTCAGATACTGGCCGTATATAATAATATGAAAAGTGAAAATCCAAAAAAAAGATTTACTATCGGTATCAATGACGACGTAACAAACCTTTCTTTAGACGAAACCGATAAAATCGACACCACACCTAAAGACATTACCTCATGTAAATTTTGGGGTCTGGGTGCAGACGGTACGGTAGGAGCCAATAAAAATACAATCAAAATTATAGGCGATAATACAGATATGAACGTTCAAGGATACTTCCAGTACGACTCTAAAAAATCTGGCGGAATCACAATATCCCATTTAAGATTTGGAAAAAGTCCTATAAAATCAACGTATTTTATAAGTAAGGCAGACTTTGTGGCCTGTCATAATCCTTCATACGTATACAAATATGATATGGTTCAGGATCTAAAACATGGCGGTAAATTTTTATTAAACTGCCAATGGACTGATGACGAATTAAATAAGTATCTGCCAAATAAAATGAAAAAATTTATCGCCGACAATAATATAAGCTTATATACAATTAACGGTATTAAAATAGGTAAAGAGCTTGGCCTTGGAGGACGTATTAATACCATATTACAGGCTGCATTTTTTAAAATTACAAATATTATAGATATAAATAAAACTGTAGATCTAATGAAACAGGCAGCTACAAAGTCATATGGCAAAAAAGGCGAAAAAATAGTTAAAATGAACCACAACGCAATAGATCAAGGAATTAAAAACGTACATGAAGTGCCTATCCCTGACTCCTGGTCAAAAGTATCTTTGGACGATTCACATAGCGATAATTTATATGTCAGCTCCCCTTTAGACGACTATATTAATAATATTTTAGTTCCATGCGATAACTTAAAGGGTAATAGTTTACCCGTATCAGCATTTTTGAAATATACTGACGGAACAGTTCCTTCAGGTTCCTCTGCACACGAAAAACGTGGAATATCAATAGATACCCCAAAATGGATTCCTGAAAACTGCATACAGTGCAATTTATGTGCTTATGTTTGTCCACACGCGGTAATAAGACCCCATAGTATGACAAATGATGAAATAAATAATGCCCCTAAAGGTATAAAATATAAAAAAATGACAGGTCTACCTGATCTAAATTTTGCCATAACCGTATCTCCACTTGACTGTACAGGATGCGGGGTATGTGCCAGTGTATGCCCGGGAATGAAGGGCAATAAAGCATTAATAATGCAACCTACAACATCTCAGCTTGAGTCCCAAAAATACTTCGATTACTGTGAAAAATTACCCCCTAAATCCGAAGTACTTGAAAAATTCAAACAATCTACGATCAAAGGAAGTCAATTTAAAAAGCCTCTTCTTGAATTCTCGGGAGCCTGTGCAGGTTGCGGAGAGACCCCATATGCTAAACTTGCAACTCAGCTTTTTGGGGACAGAATGTATATAGCCAACGCTACAGGCTGCTCTTCTATTTGGGGGGCTTCTTTCCCATCAACTCCATATACTAAAAATTATGATGGAAAAGGTCCTGCATGGCAAAATTCCCTTTTTGAAGACAATGCTGAATTTGGGTACGGTATATATATAGCTCAAAATACAATCAGACAAAATTTACTCGATCATATAAACCATATCCACAGTCATACAGAAAATCCTAATCTAAAAGACGCTGCAAAAAATTATATCGATACGTTTGAAAACAGTGAAACAAATCAAATCGCTTCTAAATATTTGATTGAAACATTAAAAAATTCCGATTTTGATAAATCATCGGAAATATTTAAACTGAAAAACATAATAATCAACAACCAACAATATTTGTCTAAAAAGTCAGTATGGATATTCGGCGGAGACGGATGGGCATACGATATAGGCTTTGGCGGTCTCGACCACGTTATTGCCTCCGGAGAAAACGTAAATATACTGGTATTTGATACTGAGGTTTATTCAAACACAGGTGGACAGTCCTCTAAAGCAACTCCTCTGGGATCAGTAGTACAATTTGCCGCAGCGGGGAAATCTACAGCTAAAAAGGATCTAGCTGCTATCGCTATGACATATGATAATGTATACGTAGCTCAAGTAGCCCTTGGAGCAAACTATAATCAATGTCTGAAAGCCTTTATTGAAGCTGAAAACTATGACGGTCCTTCAATAATAATCGCTTACAGTCCTTGCATCAATCACGGTATTAAAAGTGGTATGTGCTTTATGATCCAGGAACAAAAAAAAGCCGTAGATTCCGGATACTGGAATTTGTTTAGATTTAATCCAGATCTTAAAAAACAAAATAAAAATCCTTTTATCCTTGACAGCAAAGCCTCGACAGAAAAATACAAAGATTTCATAACAAATGAGATAAGATATGATTCGCTAAATAAAATATGCAAAGAAAGGGCAGATGAATTGTTTGAACAAGCACAAGAACATTCGAAAATAAAATATAAAAAACTTATAGATTTGTCAAAAAATTAGATTAATTTTAACAAATATGAATTTCTATTAAATTAAACCCTCAAATTTACATTTATTTAAATTATAATATTATTTATAAATATTAAATTTAGAGGGGAATATTATTTATGATAATTTTAAAAAAATGTTTTCTAACTTCTATTGTTTTAACAAGTATGTTTAATTTTTCCAGTTGCAAAGCATGTAATGTAGTAGATATCTATAGAGATCATCCTAAAATTTATCAAATAGGGGAGGAAAAATTAGACGGCGTAATAATGTCACCTATTAAAAAAATATTTGATATAAATAGCCTCTCAAGTATATCTGCAAATTTTTTAGAATTTGACCTTGATGAAAAAGTTTATGAAATGGAAATAAAATCCGACTCGAAAAACGTTTGCTACTACACACTAAAAACAGATGATAACATACCTGATAAATTATTACGGCAAAATCAAATAATTATTAATTTAGATACACCGTCATTTGTACTATTAAAAACTTTCTTTTTATTATGCCAAGAGTACGATCGTTTAGATAAAGAAGAAAGTTATAATATATTTGAAGAATACCCCTACCAAGGACAAGAAGAATATGGAGATTTATTAGCTTCAAAAAAACAGCATTTATATAATAGTATGCTTTTATGCATTAATAAATTATTAAATAATCTTTCCGAAATATATTAAATTTGCACATAAATTGCTACCTCTATTTGTACATTTCCATAATTTTCGAGTTTTTATCCAAAATTTTGTAAATATTTATTGATTTATTACAAATATTTATGCTATAGTTAGGTTTATGTATTTATTATACTAAATATGTTTAATTTTTTATTACTTTGAAGGGAATTTTGGTCTTGAAATTTAATCATAAAACTGTATTGTTAAAAGAAACTATAGATTTCCTTAAAGTGATTCCAAATGGCATATATATTGATGGCACAGCAGGAGGTGGAGGCTTATCAATTAACATAGCAAAAAAATTAGGTTCACATTCTGGCAAACTTATATGTATCGACCAGGACCCAGATGCAATCAAGGAATGCAATAAACGATTAAGTCGTTATGAAAATATAATTTTAATAAATGAAAACTTTGTTAAAATGAAAAATATATTAAATAATCTAAATATTGAAAAAGTGAACGGTATAGTATTAGATCTCGGGGTATCTTCATATCAACTCGACGAGGCTCAAAGAGGTTTTTCTTATAAAAAAGAAGCCCGGCTTGATATGAGAATGAGTAAATCAGGGTTATCTGCTTTTGAAGTTATAAATGAATATGATCCTAAAGAA
>CAQBRY010000042.1:0-1343 GCA_948762645.1 uncultured Eubacteriales bacterium
CTTCACAGACGCTCAAAGACAAGCAACAAAAGATGCGGGTAAAATAGCAGGTCTTGACGTTAAAAGAATAATTAACGAACCTACTGCTGCAGCCCTTTCCTATGGAGTAGATAAAGAAAATGATCAAAAAGTAATGGTATATGACTTAGGTGGAGGTACTTTTGACGTTTCTATTATTGAAATGGGAGATGGAGTGCAAGAAGTTCTTGCAACTGCCGGAAATAACCGCCTTGGCGGAGATGATTTTGATCAAAGAATTATTGATTGGATGGTAAGTTCTTTTAAATCAGAATCAGGAATAGACTTAACTTCCGACAAGATGGCAATGCAAAGACTTAAAGAAGCTGCAGAAAAAGCTAAAATAGAGCTTTCCGGTATGACTTCTTCTTCAATAAATTTGCCATTTATAACAGCTGACGCAAGTGGTCCAAAACATTTAGACCTAACTTTAACCAGAGCTAAATTTAACGAACTTACTTCTGATTTAGTAGAAAAAACTATGGAGCCTGTACGTCAAGCGTTAAAAGATTCCGGTCTTTCAATTTCCCAAATAGACAAAGTATTGATGGTCGGTGGATCTTCAAGAATTCCAGCCGTACAAGAAGCAGTTAAAAAACTTATTGGCAAAGATCCATTTAAAGGAATAAACCCGGACGAATGTGTTGCTATCGGTGCTGCAATACAAGCAGGTGTTCTTGGTGGAGATGTTAAAGGATTGCTCTTATTAGACGTAACTCCTCTATCTCTAGGCATTGAAACAATGGGTGGTGTTATGACAAAAATAATTGAAAGAAATACGACCATTCCAACCAAAAAAAGTCAGGTATTCTCAACGGCTGCTGACGGTCAAACACAAGTAGAAGTAAATGTTTTACAAGGTGAACGTGAGTTTGCAAGAGACAATAAACAGCTAGGTCTATTTAAACTCGATGGTATTGCTCCAGCTCCAAGAGGCGTACCTCAGATAGAAGTTACTTTCGATATAGATGCTAATGGAATCGTAAATGTTACTGCAAAAGACCGTGGAACCGGTAAAGAGCAACACATTACCATAACTTCAAGTACCAATATGTCTAAAGACGATATTGAAAAAGCAGTTAAAGATGCTGAGCAATATGCTGCAGAAGACAAAAAACGTCGCGAAGAAGTTGACACAAAAAATGAAGCAGAAAATCTTTGTTATGCAGTAGAAAAATTAATCAAAGACAGTGAAGATAAAATTGAAAGTGCCGATAAAGACACTTTGAATGACAAGGTAAAAGTTCTTAGAGAAACCATAAAATCCAACAATATTGAAGACATTAAAAAAGATATGGAAGATCTTCAAAAGACTATGTATGAAG
>CAQBRY010000042.1:1353-14502 GCA_948762645.1 uncultured Eubacteriales bacterium
AGATCCTAACGCTCCTCAATCTGCAGATTCAAATAATCCTAATTCAGAAAATGTATATGAGGCAGATTATAAAAACGTGGATGACAAAAAAGATGACCAAAAATAATTTAAATTTATAAAATTATTAGAATTCAAAAATCCCTCTGAAAATAATTTATACAGAGGGATTTAATAATAAAAACTTCAACAAAGGAATGACATGCGAATTGGCTGAAAAAAGAGATTTCTATGAAGTGCTTGGAATAAGTAAAAGTGCTTCGGACGAAGAAATTAAAAAAGCATATAGAAAACAAGCAAAAAAGTATCATCCAGACCTAAATCCAGGTAATAAAGAAGCGGAAAAAAAATTTAAAGAAGTTAATGAAGCATATGAGGTACTCTCCGATAAAAATAAAAAATCAAGATATGATCAGTTTGGTCATGCAGGTGTAGACCCTAATTATGGTGGCGGATACGGATATTCTGGAGGAAGTCCATTTGGAGGATTCGGCGAAGATATAGACTTAGGAGATATATTTAATAGTTTTTTTGGAGGATTCGGCGGTTCAAGAGGACGAAATCATAGTGCCGCAAGAAGAGGGTCAGACATTGAAATTTCTCTAAATATATCTTTTGAAGAAGCTGCTAAAGGATGTAAAAAAAATATTGTATATAATAATATAGAGCATTGTAAAGAGTGTTCCGGAACCGGTGCAAAAAAAGGTACATCTTCAAAAACATGTACTAAATGCGGCGGATCAGGTCAAGTTACGATTAGTCAAAGAACCCCTTTTGGAATTATCCAGACGTCCCAAACTTGCGATAAATGTCGCGGAGAAGGAAAAACTATTGATTCACCTTGTCCTGTATGTACTGGAAGCGGAAAAACATCTAAAAAACAAAACCTTGAAGTAAATATTCCAGCAGGTATAAATTCTGATCAGGTACTAAATATTCGGGAAAAAGGTAACTGTGGTACTAATGGAGCTCCATCGGGGGACCTTCATATATATATAAGTGTAAATCCTCATCCACTGTTTCAAAGAAAAAATGATGATATATGGTGCGACATTCCCGTTACCTTTACCCAGGCAACACTTGGAGATGATATCACTGTTCCTACATTAGATGGAAAAGTCCAGTACCATATACATGAGGGAACTCAAACTGGAGATATCTTTAAACTCAAAGGAAAAGGCGTAAAACATATTCACGGAAGAGGATTCGGAGATCAATATGTAAAAATACACATAGAAATACCAAAAAATCTTTCTGAAAAACAAAAAGAAATACTTAGAGAATTTGACAAACATACACCAGAAAAAAATTATCAAAAAAAATCCAGCTTTTTTGATAAGTTAAAAAACTTATTTGGATCTTAGAAATTTTATATTCCTCAAGATTTATTTCTTGAGGACTTATTAATAATTTTTTTAAAATAAATCTAATTTTTTATATTATATATAATACATCTAATAATTTACAAAAAATATATTGACATACTTAAATTCGTACAATATAATGTTAATTGTTGTAGTCAATTGGACCATTAGCTCAGTTGGTTAGAGCAACCGGCTCATAACCGGTTGGTCCGGGGTTCGAGTCCCTGATGGTCCACCAAAATATTTTTATTTTAAGGATTTATTTATAATAAAAAATAATAGTAAGTTTTTATTTATTAATTTTTTTAATCAATAAAGTGTTTTAGGTAATTTTTAACTTAAAATATAACATATTAAATAATAATATGTTATATTTTATTGTTATATTTATAAACTTATTTTAAATTAATTTAATTCGATTACAAAAACGTTTTAAATAAGTATATCCATAATTACCGTTAATTTCTTCTGATAAAGTATTAGAATCCCAATCTTGTATTTCTATCAAAAAATTTTTGTTACTGTCAGTAGTATTCTTAATAGCAGTCTTAATTTGACTAAATCTATATTTAGTAGCTTTTATCTTCCGGTCTTCCAACACGTCCGATAAAACATCCTCTAACTGATTTTCTTCTATATTTAGAATCTTTTCGGCAAGGGTTCTGTCCATATGAGGTAAGCTTATTTTATCGTCACGGGTAATCATGGCACAAATGTCATAATTACTTTTTTTCAAATCTACAAACTCATTAAATGACATATCATTAACAAAAGCGTTTACACCAATAACTTCATTTCCATTTTCAGATAAATCTACAAAATAATTAGGAATCTCTCTGTCTCTTTGAGCACATATAGAATCTAAAATCATTAAATTTGACATAGCCATTTGAAACTTCGGGGAAATACACCTATCTGGATTTTTTTTAAAATCCCATACTGAAACACCCCTAGCATGATCCATAAGTATACCCGTTTTAATTATTTCCCCATCCTTAATTAAATTTACATACTCAGTATTAACTATTAAGTTTTCCAAACCTAAAAGTTTAGCTACGCGAAGTGTAGCTATATTATTTAAGATTTGAACGTCTTGTACTTGTCCAAGTTCGCGACTCTTATTAGCAAAATACTGAACAAATTCCGAAAAAGCATAATTTACAAGACCAGGAAGTACATTCATACGGAATTCTAAAGGCAATTTACATGTAATTCCTAAACAAGAAGTATCGGATTTATCTGATTTTAGCCATTTAGCTGCTATACCATCTCCATATGTCTTCATTCTTAAAAATTTATTTAAATTATTCTCATTTGAAAAACAGCTTAATATAGATTCTTTCTCCTGAAAATAAGAATCATTTAAATACTCATCTATAGCTCTTTTAACAGTTTCAAAAGGATTCAATCTGACCTTACACTCCTTGAAAAACTTCTTATCAATCCCATTATCTAATATAAAAATATTATGACATATTCCCCTTTTTTCACTAAAATATAAACTACAATTTGAAATATCAACTATTTTGATTTCTAAAGCCCACACATTTAAGTTTAAAAAATAAAAAAATAAACTCAAGCAAATAAATTTTAAAATAATTTTATTATGTTTCATAATTTTATATAATCCTTTCTATTATCTTCATATTATATATCATTAATTATAATTTAAAATCGGAATAATATCCATAAAATAATTTTTAAAAATTAGTATTAGTAACTTAAAATAAAGGTCTCTCTTTATTTTTTATAAAAAACATAGTATAATTTTATGAAATAAGTATATCTGTGATAAACCGATAGTAAAATATTGAAAAAATATGGAATTTATCTCGTAACATAATATATTCTTTAAATATAAATGATCTTATTTTTTTATACATAATAATATTAATACTTTTAATTTTCTCTGTAAATTTCTTATCTGAATTTATAAAAATTCATAATAAAAATATCCACTCAGTAAAAATGGTTAATTACATGAGTATATCTATATTTTTAATTCTTTTAGGTATTTCAATTCTTGTTCCTAGCGATAAAGTTTACAATGGAAATTTTGTAAGTATAAGCAATATCACTGTATTAACACTTTACGTACCAATATCCATATTCTTAATGTTATTATTAGTAAGCAATATTTTATTAATTATAAAAAATGGATATTCTAAAAAAATAAAGTAAATATATTTTGATATATTGACAAAATATTAATTTTTTATTATAATGTTAATAAAAAATGCAAAAAATAATATGTAATAAAGAGGTAATTAAAATATGCCACGCAGTCAAAGTAAACTATTGTTGTCACCAATACTATCAACAGTAGTTAGTAAGGTTATACTACCTTGTGCAACAGCAATTTCACTTACTTCTCTCATATTCACTCAACATAAATTGTCTTTAGCTAAACATCAAATTGAAAATTTAACGCAAACAGTTTCCTCTGGTAACAGAGATAAAGAACAACTTAATGAACAAATTCAAAAGTTAAACGCCGAAATTAAAAGATTAAGTGTAGAAGTAGGAAATAAGGATATTGTAGTAGCTCGTCTTACTCAACAAATACAAAATTTAAATGAGGACTTCAATCAAGTTAATAATAGTCTCGCTACTAGTATAGATAGAAATGATGACTTATCAAATAGAATTACAGAATTAGAAAGACAACTAAACGATTCTAATGCTTCATGCGAACAAGCCATTCAAGAAAAAACACAATTAGAAAGACAAATATTTGAATTAAGAGCTGATGTATTAAAATGTCAAGCAGAAAATAAGCAAGGTAGACATGCATTAGAGGAAAATGTACAACGTCTTACTATGCAACTTCAAAGTCAGCAAAATATGTCCAATGAACAAGTAAACTCTCTACAAGAAGCTATAGCAAGATATCAAGCACAAATTGCGGATATAAGAAGAAAATCTCTAGAAGAAAATGAAAAATCAAAGCAAAATGAGCAAAAATTAAAACAATTACAAACACAATTTCAGCAATTACAAAAAGATAAGGATCAAGAATTGCAAAATATTCGTCAAGAATTTGAGAATCGCCTCACAGAACTAAAAGAAAAATTAAAAAATTGTGAAAAAGAAGCTAATGATAAAAATAGGCAATTGCAAATTCAACTAAAAAATTCAAAATCAAATTCCGATAGAAAAGATGCAAGAATCAAAGAACTACAAAAACAAGTTACCGATATAAATAAACTCATAGATGAACGCAATAAAAATATAAGTACATTAGAGCAAAGACTATGCCAATTATCCACCGAAATATCTTCAAAAGACGAAAGAATACGTGAACTTTCAGATCAAATTCAAACTCTAAATAATGATATAGATCAATTAATGGAATTACCAGGTGCTCTGGATATTGGGGCTCAAACATTAGTCTTACTCTCCCCTCCTCAAATTGAAGGACCTTCTGCATCAGCATCAGATATATATACTCCACTAGTACCGAACGATACTAAAACTATAGATGCTACAAGCGATAATTTCTATCATAAAAGTAGAAAATTAACTATGATAGACAAATCAACTGAAGAAATATTTTCACAAGAACCAACAATTATTGATATAAACCAAGGTGGACTAGGAGATTGCTATTATCTTACAGCTATTGGATGTGTGGTTCATCGCCATCCTAATTTTATTAAAAGTATGATAAAAGATAATGGTGATGGTACAGTAACAGTAAGATTTTACGATAAGAATTATAACGAAGCATTCTACAAAATAAAAAAATCTATTCCAAATAAAAATGTCCAGTGCAAAAACTGCTTATGGATACAGTTATTAGAAAAAGCATATGTAGTTCATAAATCAAAAATATACAACAAAAAAAAATATAGCTATAAAAATATTTCTGGTGGGTATGAGCACTTTGCTTTAAAACATATTTTAGGAAATAGAAACCATGGTTCAATATCGTGGAAAAATCATAACTCACATTATATTTCTGAAGATAAATATGATAAAATAAAATTAGGTTCATACTCAAGGGAAGCTCTTTTATTCCTTGATGATCTTGAAAAAAGATCTCAAACACAATTACTTACTGCCTCAGATATTAAACATAATGTATCAGGTCATACTAAAGGAATATATGACCATCATGCATATGCAATATTGAAAATAGAACGCAATGTAGAAACAAGAACAGGCAAAAAATTAAATCTTATTACTTTAAGAAATCCACACGGAAAAACTATACCACAATATATATTAGACTCGATTTCCGGCACATATGATATTGATAAAGCCCCAATAGACAATAATGGAATATTTAAAATGGACTTAAATGACTTTTTAAAGTATTTTTCAAAGTTTGACTTTTGTGAATTATAATCTTAAAATTAAATATTAAATATAAAACTTATTTATAAATTTAAAGTTTATAGGTAAGTTTTTATTGTTTTTTTATTTAAAACAGTATATAATACATAAAAAATTAAGTAGGTGAAATAAATATGCCATCACAAATAAATGACAAACAACATTATTTGAACTCAATTTTTAATGCCCCAGACTTAGAGAATATAAAAAATGATGAGGAACATTATAAAATAATAAATCAAGCAATAGATACTTATAACTATATTGTAAACAAATTATCTCCAAACAGTAGTTTATCCGCCGAAATAGACAAGTATATAACAAATTTTTCTAACTATTTTAAGGATAAAAGAATGGCTAAAAAAAAGTTAGAAGAGCTACAAAAAAATCTAAAACTCTTTAATCAACAAATAGAAAATGAAAAAATAGAACAAAAAATATTGTCTCAAAATTATAATAAAAATCTTAAAAAATATGAAAATGCCATAGAATACAGAAAGTATTTAATTCTACTATACTTAATAAAAGCATGCAGAATAAAAGTGTTAACAGCTAACATATATAACGTACAAAAAATCTTAAACATGTTAAGTATAGGACATCTAAATTTGATATTAACTACATTAAAAAATATTACTACCCAGACAGAAGCTTCTAAATGTTTTGACAGTGAGCCATTCTTTCAAAAGGCTCTAAATATTTCTGGTATGTCTATTTTTGAATTGCCAAAAGAAACCTTAAAAGTAGATATATCAAAAACTTTAGATAAAAAGAAAAAAACAATATTAGATACCAATAAAAATAAAAAAATATCTCTGATTTCAAAAATAGAGGATTTAGTAAATGAATTTAAAATGTCAGGAATAGAAGAAAAAGACGTAAGAAAATGCTTTTCAGAATATACTGATAATAACGGTTTCGAAAAAATTAACGGAACCCTAAGAAATACGATAACTGTAGCGAACTTAAATATAGACACATTAAAAAAATATGTTTCTCCAATGGAATGGCCATCCTTGTCTCAAACCATACGTACGATGCAGAACGAATTTCTAAAAAAACCTATAGAAGAAAAAACTACAGTTTTTAGAGGTATGGACTATATAGGATTAAAAGCAATGTTCAACAATGGTGCTCAGACCTCTCTACCTGAATATGAACATCTGACACAACAATATCTAGACAATATAATATCCTCTCATCCTATTATCTACGATAAGGGATTCCTAAGTACAACATTTACAGAAGAAAAAATGTATAAAGGAAATGTAGTTTTAACTATTACTGTACCAAAAGGAAGTTTTGCAATAGACATATCTGGTTGGAGTTCACATTCTCAAGCTGAAGACGAAATACTTCTAAAAAATAGTACAAAATTAAAAGTACAATCAGGCAAAATTACTGGAATAGGTAATAATAAAAAAGTTTGGTTAAATACAATAGTAGTATAATTAATTTTTAATATGCATTAAATTATTAGTAACTCAAATCTTCTTCTTTCCAATCTCTAACAACTTTTAAAAATTCACAGGCATAAATTTTTGCTAAATTTAAATTATGATCTAAATAATTACCACATTCATTTTTAGTCGAACCCGGTATTTCGCCATTAAATTTAGAAATAAAATCCATAGAATCCTTGATTAATTTTATACAATCTTTATGATTTAAATTTCTAGTTAACAAATAAAATCCTGTCCTACACCCCATCGGTCCAACGTAAATTATATTCTGGGAAAAAAGACTATTTCTAACATAAGTAGCAAATAAATGCTCAAAAGTATGCAAACCGGCATTTTCAAGGTATGGTGGAGTATTTGGCTTAACCATTCTTAAATCATAAGTTATAATATCATCGTCTATTCTAGAAATATAAATGCCTTTTTGTATCTTATTATGATCGACTAAAAAACTTTTTATTTTATTCATGAACCCTCCATAAAGTTATTTTTAATACAATATACTAATTGCTTTAATTATAAAAATTAATGAGATAAATTCAAAATTTCAATCAGATCTCCATCATAATGGATTTCCAGTCTTTAGAATTACCTCCTCGACCTGAATGTAAATATACCTTTACATTAAATCCCTCAAGTTCATCCTTAATCACTTTAAGAACCGACGACATGATCTTTGGAGGATTATAAAATGCACCTTGTCCTACTTGATAAATATGTAATTCTTCTTGTCTACCACTTTCACAAGACTTAATAGCAGCAACTTGGGCAATACTTCGATATTGTTCAACAACTAGATTCTCACATATTTCCTTATATATAACTACCCTAGGATCATCTTTATCATCCCATCTTAACCAACTATGGTCTCCCTGAAACGATGGAGCAGCATTAAATACTTGAAGTTGTTTTTTACTACTTCCTTCGCATTTTACCCATTGGGAATTAAACCCGAGTTTTCCTATATTTTTCTTAATGTGTGCTGAAAGTTTACGCAAATCAGATAAATTTTCTTTTTCTATAACTGAAGGTCTAAAATATCCATTTTTATAAAGATTTGGATATTTTTCCGTTATTTTGACATTACTTTTTATTAATCCACCTAATTTTTTCGATGTTACTATACAGTCATCGAGCAAATCTTTGATTATATCCGGCAATTTACCTTGTATTGCTGCAGATTCTCTATGCTTAGTAGCAGCTAAAGCTTGCAAACATGCCATAGGTCCTTGAGTTTTATCCCAAAACCAATTTACTACGGGAGAAAAGTCAGTATTTACCGACTCCAAAGAATTATATTGACTTGCAACTTGTACTATAGCTTCATCCATAGCTGTTTTATGTAAATTAAGAACATTACCTCCCACTTCAAATATATATATAGGATGTATGTCAGGATTTGACCTATATCTTTGCTTAATATCTCTTATTTCATTTAATTTAAAAGATTGTAAAGGCAAGTCATTCTCTTTTACAGCTTCATCTAAAATTTTTTCTATCTTCGTTGGTTGTCCCTGATTATCAAGGTATCTTAAGGAAGAAATCTCACGTAGCAAACATATGTGCGGACAATTATTAGAATATTTTTGGAAATATTCATTAGTAATTTTAAATACCTTTTCTTGGACATTTGAAATTTTAGCCTCTGTAAAATATTTAACAACACTATCTTTTTGTACGTAAGTACTAGGACTTTCTATATATTCATTATAAGCTGACAAGCCATGAAAAGCACTATCTTCTGCTGCCACACTCGGCAACATTATATTTAAAGCAATAAGCAAAGCAGAAGTAATATTTTTCCCCTTTGCCCCACCGGAAACACTTTCCAAACTATATTCTGAAACCCTATTTAAAGTCTTTAGCAAAAGTTCTTTAAACTCTTCTTGACTAATTTCTTTACCAGTCTTACTAACAAAAAATTCATAAGCTTTTTTAAAATTATCAGACATCATATACCTCCCATTATGCTCAAAAATTTATATTCTTTTACGTTTAGGTAGCTTAGAAAATCTATTTCGAAATGTTCTAGTTCTATGTTTTTTGTTAACTCTCTATTTTCACCACTAAATATTCCCTTTCCTTTATAGGCAAACTAATATTGGCTTTTGACTGAGTCTAACTTAAATTGTTCTTTTCATATATAAAAGTATGTGAAAAGCCTTTCCTATTAGCTCGTCCTGCTATACCAATGCGATAAATATAGCTGATGTCACTCTAATACCGCTTTTGCAAGATGTTAGATTATGAAGTGCATTTGAAATTTGGATTGTTAGCTCACGGGTAGGGCAAACTATTTAAGAGCATTGCACTTCGCATTTTTTGAGTCAAGTGATTCAATTGCCGACATTCCAAATACAAATGTTTTCCCACTTACGGTCGGTGCCTGAATTATGACGTCTTGTTCATTTAATATTAACATACCGTTTCTTCTTGAACTAACATTAATTTGCTAAACCCTATTTTGTCAAGTAACTTGATCATTTCAGATGATAAATTCATTTCTTCAAATTTCAAAATACTTATATTCTCATAATTTTTATTTTTAGATATTGTATAATTTTTTAAATAAACTATTAAAGCTTTTTCTTATTAAGTAACTACATATAAACTTAGATTAAAAAAATATAAGCCTAGACATGTCTCTATATAAGTTCTATTTTATCCGCTATATTATCTCGTACTTTCTTAATTCAAGCTTTTTTATAAGAATCTTTACCAGTAAGAACTTATCATTAAAATGTTCAATGGTTTTATTAAAAATAAATATTTAATTTAAATGCTAAATATAAAACAATAATATTATATAATTATAGTACAATAGAGATACAATTTCTACTATTATATATTTTTAATTCGCCATATGAAATGATGAGTATATTATTAATGGGTAAAAATAAAAATTTATAATAAATTGCATTTTTTATAATACAAAGATTCATAAGAATAAAAATTTACACAATCAACTAGTATCTCAGGACCTCAAAAAAGGTCTTAACCAACTTATCCATAAAATTTATAAATAGATATTAAAAACATTTTAAAATTATACTTTGTTATGCATTATCATAACTTTTTCTTCCAAAAAAGTTTAACATATACTTTTTACTTTAAATATTTTCGGAATTTTTACACTTCCATTAAATTTATAAATATCTTAATTTCCTGATGTCTAATTCTGTGTACGATTTTTGTGATAAGGTCGAACTCTTTTATTTTATTAAATATTTAAACATACCCCATCGAATAAGATTGTAAGTTTGGCTAAATGAACCGAATATTTCTAATTTTTATGAAGTGAAATATTGAAAATCACATTTATTTTTCATTGTAATCTAAATAAAAACCCACGCTTTATAAACGTGGGTTTTCTATATTCAATTTCATGAACTGATAGATCATCAAATTACATCTAATTTAAATATTCTTATTGCCTACACTCATCAAAACTAAATTCTGAATTGCCCCATAGAGAATCGGCATCTTGTTCAAAATCAAATGGGAAATCGGTATCCTGTCTAATAGTTGGGGCCCCTTCAACAGACATGATTGATGAAGCTGGAGGTGGATTTTGAGACACGGGGTTTGAAGACAAAATTTCGGGCATAGGTTCCTTATATAACTTTTCTCTAATAGTCCATGATTTCCTTGAATGGTAAAAACCTAATAAATCGCCAAAAAAAGTTTGTATTCTATCGCCTCCTATAATTCTCCTATCATAACAAAAATAGCCCATTGTAGCAAATCCTCTATTTATTGAAGATTTACATTTCAAAGTAAAAACCTTTAAATGCTGTACATTGATAGCATATGACCCATCTATCAAATTTGCAATCCCAATTATATATGCTTTCTTGACTTTAACTTGTTGATTAATTTCTGAATTTAAAAAATTATCTACCTTTCTTAAAAATTCAACAAAATCTTTTGTCCCATTATTGCGATGATATCTCCTTTGCAGTGTATTTTCTTCTAAGCTATAATAAAAATTTTTTATTTCCCTTTGATGACTTAATGATAAAGAATTATAGATTCCTCTTTGCGTATATACTAAACTATCTTCTAAGTTTGGTATCCCTGCCTTGACAGTAAAACTTCCGAAAAATATTATTAGCGTAAAAAATATGCCTCCAATAATATTTTTTGAATTACATTCTTTCAATTTAAAGTCTCCTTTTTAATATTTTTTCAACATTATTGTAGCGCTATTAGATTGGTATTTCAATATATAATTAACTATTTATTTATATAAAAATTTAATTTAAACTCAAATAAGTTAAGATATACTGACCTTTTAGCTCAATTATATATATATATATATTAAAAAAATATATTTATATAAATTCAATTTAATTTTAATCAAATATATGGTAAAATATTTATGAAAATACCTAAATTCTAAATTATAAAGAAGGGGGAAAAATACTATATTATTGCCTTAGAATATGTAAAAAACATAAAATATACAAAGGAGATTTTTCCGTTGTTAAAAAACAGAAGATCAAAAATAATCTTAAAAATATCTACTTTTATATTAACTTTAATACCCATATTTTTTATAATTTCTAGCATTATAGCAAATAACCATTCAGAAATAATAACCATATATCACACTAATGATATGCATTCAAGATTAGAAAGTAAATATACCCCTGATGGAAAATTAGTTCAAATAGGAGCAGACATATTAAAAACAGTAAAGGACAGTACCCCAAACTCAATTTTGATTGATGCTGGTGATTGTACTCAAGGCACGCTATTGGGATCTCACAGCAGGGGAAACGATATTATTAATCTTATGAACCTGGCCGGATATGATATCATGATCCCGGGAAACCACGAATTTGATTATGGAATAGACTCTCTAAAAGAAAATATAAAATCAGCTAATTTTCCTATAATATCTGCAAACTTATTAAATAATGATAAATCTCCTTTCTTAAAAAGCGATAAATCCAATGGATGCAATATAATTAAAAATATAAACAATAAAAAAATCGGATTCTTTGCCTTAACCACTTCTACAACTAAATATCAAACAAACCCAGATAATATTGAGGGAATTGTTTTTGAAGATGAACTTATTACAGCTAAAAAACAAGTTCAATACCTTAAAAATCAAAAAGTTGACGCTATAGTAGGTATTACACATATTGGCAATACCGAATCAATAATTAAAGAAATCCCAGACATAGATATTATGATAGACGGTCACAGCCATGAAGAATACACAAAAACTTTAGGTAAAACTGTTATTCAGCAAACAGGGTCTCTATCAAAAAAATTAGGTAAAATCGAAATTCAATTCGGTCCAAAAGGAATATCTAAAATAAATCCTCAAATTATAGACGCCGAAAATCTACTTAACCCATCTAACAACCTAATAATACAATATATGCCAAATTATGATATAGAAAAATTTTGTCAAGAGAAACTAAACAATATCAATAGAACGTACAATACAGTAGCAGGAAAAATAACTACAACTTTATATGGTGGAGACTATGAAAAAATCAGTATAAACAGGCTGCAAGATACAAATCTAGGGAATTTAATAGGTGACTCCTTAATATTTGAAGCCAGAGAACTACTAAAAAAATATAATATTAACGATAAAATAGATATAGTTTCTATTCAAAATGGTGGTGGAATAAGAACTTCTATATTAGGTGGCGTAGTAAGTTACGGCGATGTATTAAACGTCTCCCCCTTTGACAATAACATAATTATAAAAGAAGTAACGCCAAAAAATATTTACCAAATCCTTGAAAACGGTGTAAAAAGTATATACTTTAAAGATAACATACTTCAAGGTACAGACGGAGCTTTTCCAAATGTGGGCGGAATGAGATTTGAATTTGATATAAACGAAAAACCGACAAAGTTTAATGAAGAAAAAAATAAAATAATCTCACATGGAAATAGAGTAAAAAAAGTAGTCCTTATAAATAAAGACGGAACAGATAAAAAAATATTAGACAGAAATGATG
>CAQBRY010000043.1 GCA_948762645.1 uncultured Eubacteriales bacterium
AAGATTTTATGGTCGATTACGATGAAATTGGATCAATAGGAAAAAGATACAGACGTCAGGATGAAATCGGAACACCTTATTGTATAACTTATGATTTTGAAAGCGAAAATGATAATTGTGTGACGGTTCGCAGTAGGGATACGATGCTTCAAGAACGTATTTCTATATGTAAACTTTCAGATTACATAAGTAAGGGATGTGAATTTTAGTATATAATATCAGATATTATTTTATTCGATACTAAAAATCCTTTGGGAGTTAGTCGAATACCTGATTTGTCCAATACTAAAAATTCTGTGTTTAAATATTTTTTAGCATTAAATATATAAATCTTAGGTATAGTATACCCAAATTTTTCTTCAAATTTTTTGTATACTATACCTTCGTTTAATCTTAGTCTTAACATTATATATTCTTGTTCTAAGTTTTCGCAGGGTTCGGTAAGTATTTTGGGATTATTTAAAAAATCATTAATAGAGCTGCTATAGTAAAATCTTTTACTATTAATGAAAGAATGAGCTGAAGGTCCTATTCCTAAATATTCATCTAAATTCCAGTATTTTAAATTATGAAGGCATTTTTTGTCGTTTAGGAAAAAATTAGATATTTCATATTGAACGTATCCAAAGTTTTCAAGTATTTTGTGTGTCTGCAAATACATATTTATTTCTTCGTCTTCGCAAGGAAGGATTAAATTTTCTTTGGTATTATAGTAATGTGTTCCTTTTTCGATTTTTAGCATATAGACTGAAATGTGGTTTACATTATTGTTTGCGCAAAAATTTAGGGACTTTTTTAGACTTTCTGAATTTTGCTTTTGTATTCCTAACATAAGGTCAAGTGATACATTATTAATATCAGATGACTTTAATTCATATAAGCATTTTTTTATATCTTCACAGGTATGAGTTCTTCCTAAAAGCAGTAATTCATTGTCATTTATTGACTGCGCTCCGATAGATACTCTATTTACCCCTGCTTTTTTCAATAATTTAAAATCCATGTTTTTATAAGAACATGGATTTATTTCTATAGAAATTTCTAACAGGTTACACTCAAAATTTTTTTTAATGGAGTTTATTATTTTTATAATATTATTATGGCCTATTAGATTGGGGGTGCCACCACCGAAGTATATCGTATCAACATATTTATTAGTTAATTTTTCTGACCACTTGCTAATTGTGTGGTATAGTTTATCGACATATTTATCTATTATAAAATTGTCAAAGTTTATTGAATAAAAATTGCAGTATGGACATTTTTTATTACAAAATGGTATATGTACATAAATTCCAAGGTTATTTTTTATTGTATTCAAATTTTCCCCTGCTTTTTGTTATTTTAAAAATGGTTCTTGATTAAAAAAATGATATAGGAAATGTGGATTTTTATTTACGATAAATGGAGTTTCCGGGTCAATTGCACTTATATTTTTTAAAGTTATGAAATCTGTAAAATGTTTTCCTATTAAAGAAACTATATCACCTTCTATTTTATAGTTAATTAATTTATCTTTGTCAATATTTTTAAGGTTTTCTTTTATTTGATTATTTGATATATATCCTAATCCAAGAGCATTAAAAGTAGTTGTTTTAACAAAATGTTTTTTCAGTTTATCTGATTTTAATATGATCCCTGTTGCATATGTTGCAAGATATCCTCCCAAAGAATGACCTGTTATGTAAAGTTTAGTATTTTCGCCTATTAAATTTGATTTTTCTATTTTTTCAATATATTGAGCGACGTATTTAGCTTGAGGATGCTGACGTTTAGGTATTATATATTCCCAGTTTTCTTTTATAATGCCATCATCTGTACCTCTAAAAGCTATTATAATATTGTCACCTTTGGAATATGTAATAGCAGAAAATCCAGACATGTTTTTTTTACTTTTATTTATTACATAATCTTCTATTTTAAATTCAGAAAACTCTTCAGGACTTGAATACCCGCCAAACCATTTTGCATTAAAGTTTTTTTCTTCTTTTGGGTCTGAAAAATTTTCTATGGGAATATTACTGTAGCACATAGTGGCAATACCTAGTACTTCTCTTTCGGAAAGTGTGTTTTTTTCGTCTGCATAATGTATTGGAAGTGTGATACATGCTAATGCTAGGATTAATAGTATTTTTTTTAAAATTTTTTTATTTATGATTATCATTTTATTCTTCCTCACTTAGTTAGAACTTTTAATACTAATAATACACTATATGGTGGCTTATTACAATATTATATAGTTTAAAAGGGGTGTATATAATATAATTATACGAAATATTATCGTGGGTGTATTTATATATAAAAATAATTGAAAGTATCAAAAAAAAATGTTATAATTACAAAAAACAAAAATGGGGACGTATTATAAGGGAGGTCATTTATATATGGAGTCAAACTTCCAAAAAAATTGCAAGACTAGTTTTTGTGGTATACATAAAGACTATTTTAGATTTGTTTTGATATTTATTTTCGTATTTTCATTTTTTGTTGGTGAAAAAGTGCTAGCTGCTACAGACTATGGTTTAGAATATGGAGATAATATTAAAAGTTGTCTTAAGATATATAGTGATCTAGGTTGTACTCAAGAAATAGGATCTCACGTACCACACAGCCTTCCCTTTGATGGTGAAGAAAACGGTAGGTGTATACAGAAAATTTACGTAAAATTTGATGCTAATAGATATTTGCTGGATGGAGATCCTAAATCGCTTTTAATTCATAATCGTAAGTATCGCTATAAGGTTGACGGACCAATTTATAGTATAGATTCTTATTTTAGTTATAGCCAACAAATTTCTCCGGGGTTATATGAAATGCATCTTTCACTTGCAAGAAACCTAAAGAATAATGGTGGTCCAGACTATTTTATGTTGGAAGGAACAAATTTGAAGGCTTACTATGGACCGAAGCTTAGTGGATTTAATAATCATAAAGGTATTCAATTCTATAAAGAGGAAAGTTGTCGAAATAAAATCGATGATTCACATGAAGTTCTAAATGGAAGCGTAATTTACGCTAAAGTTGATTTGAATACGATGTATATTATAGGAAATGAGGATAGTTTAAAGGTAAATCTTATTTATGGTGAGTCAGGGTATAGCTTTTATACTGAATCGAAAAAAGTTCCAAACTCAGACTCTGTATATAAAATAACTTTTAGGGAAGAGAATAATAATTTTGTAACTGGTGGTCAAAATCTTACTATTGCCAATATAAATTTGACTGAAAGGACAGATTACAATATTAATTTTAAGATTCCTGAGAATATGTTATACATTTATGAAAGTGATGAAACCGGTAACAAAGGGAGTCAAATTTTGACAAAAACAAATTCTTATACTCAAAATATTTTAATGAGGTCCCGACAGACACGCTATTTTTTGATAATGCCGCATGCGAATGAAGGTAAATATATTAAGGAAGGAAGCTTAGGATTTTCATATATAGCATGTGGGTTTAAGATTGCTAGTAAAAAAATAAGTAGTGATGATGGAGGAACATATTTAGTCACTGTAAGTGATGATCTAGAATACGGGGAATCAAGTAGACAAAGTAACGTTAATTCTATTTTTGTTAAAGTTGATTTTTTAACTAGAAGTTCTTTTTATATTAATTTTCCAAGTGTGCACGGAATAGAATTTGTTGATAGTTCGAATATAACCTTATCTGGCAAAAAGTGGATTTCAGATTTTTCGGGGGAGTATAAATTTTCAGCTAAAATAGACGAAAATATTTTTCAAGGAAATAATCTTAAATCTGTTAAGAACATACAATTTTCCTTAGGAGACAATTTCGATATGCAGAGTGAGTATGATTCAAGTACTAACGTTTTTAGTTTCAATATATTAAGTTATAAAGGGAAAGAAAATGAATCATATACACTTTCTTTGTTAGTAAATTATAATGATGGTACAAAAAAATCATTTGTTAAACTGTCCATTCCGACTGACAATTATGTAGATACAGTAAAATTTTATTATTTGGAAAGTAACGGAGTTTTATCTGCAAATAATTACAGAATAATAGATGAAATTTTAGTTTTTCCCGGAATAGATTTTAATTTATATGTTAGAGTAGATGTGGATGGAGAATATGATATTGACACTTTATCTTTGAAAATAACAAATAGTACTATTGAGGCGACATCTACGAAGCAGGAAGGGTCAGACTATGGAAAGGCGTATTATTATAATAAATATCGTATAACGTCCCTATTTAATGATGCTAACATTTCAGTAGAGTTAGATCAGAAAAAATATAATATTAGTTTACTAAAAAAAATAGCTGGTCTTGAACAAGTAGAATATGAAGTAAATTATTTAAATCAAAATTCGTTAATAAATCATGGTAGTACTTCAGGCAGAGACTATGCATCTTTACGTAAAGGAGAAAAAATTAATTTCATTTTTAAGTTTAATGAAAAAGGATATAACCAAATTGAAATGGAAAATCTTAAGCTGAATGCTTATTTTACGGATGCAGATGGATCAGCAGATAAGAGCAAGCCACCAAAACAATTAAATATTGGAAAAAAGGAAGAAATAGAAATAACAGATTGTATTTTAATAGATAAAGACAGTCAAATTTCAGAAATAAAAGATTTTGAAGTAGTAGTTAAGGAAAGCAAGACTACAGAAATAAAAGATTTAAATGGTGTCGTATTAGAAAATTATAAATTAACAAATGAAGAAGGAGAAGAAATAACAGGATATAAACTATTAGACGGAAATGGTACAGTTTCATTAGTAACGAATTTTAGTTTAACGATTAACAATAACAAAGTTATAAATATAAAAGATTCCGATGAAAGTTTATTAGAAAATCATAGATTAGTAAATTTGGAATACCATATAAACAATGAAGGTAAAATCGATGTTAGTCAAAAGTATTATTCTGAGCAATATGAAGTTGAAGGACACCATGCAATATTTGAAATAGAGGGTGTAAATAAGGACAAACATAAAATTGAAATTATTACTGATGATGAATTTGAAAATGAAAATTATGATATTACTCAGTTAGTTAATATATTACCTAATGATATTGTTAGTGTGGTAAGTAAAGACGAGGGAGAGGGACAAGATAATAAATATAAAAAGTATGTAGTTGAGGACCAAGAGTATGGATCATATTTAGATTTTTTAATAAAATTTAAAAATGAAGAACCAGGAACGGGATATGATCAGTCAATACCTCAAGTTTCAGGAATTATGACTGGAAGTACTAATAATGTAAATATTTCTCAAAAAGCCGATGGATACTGGAGATTAAAAATAGCAGGGGATTCAACTTTAACCGTTAATAAAATAGCTAGAAATAATTATAAAGTAACGGTTCCTCAGATTGGTGGTATTACTTTTAAATATAAAAAAGTAGATAAGAACTATACCGGAGCAGAGAGTTTAGAAGGTTATGAGAACTTTCCAAGAAATAGTCAGGTACAGGTAGAATATGAAGATTATTTAGCTATAGTTGCTGATTTTGACTATAGTGTGGGCTTGGACATGGACAAAATGGAAATTAATGATGACAAAATAACAGTTAATTTTGATGGAGAAAACTTTAAAGGGTTTGTAGTACCAAGGATAAATAATAATTACAATTTAGATGTAAGTGTGCCTTTAAGATCATATAATGTATCTTTTACCAAGATCGATGGTAATATGGCTAGAGCATACGATAATTCAGGAAATGTATTAAATATAGGTGATTATCCGGCAATAAAATTAATTCATGGATCAGATTATAAATTTAAGGTAGATGTTGACTATAAGTATTCTAAGTCTCAATCAAATATGGAAGTTGTTTTACTAAATGACATAAACAGTTATAGACTAAAAAAGAATGATGAAGAAATAAAAACGTTTATGTTGGAAGTTAGAAGCGGTGAAATTACAGGTATTAAAGATTTGGATGGTAATTCAGACTATATAGATTATGTATTAGTAAACGATCAGGGAGAAGAAATAAAAATATCCGACTGTAATTTAAAAGATAGAGACGGTAAAATTATAACCATCAACAGTTTGGATATAAAAGTTAAATACGGTAAAGTCATAGAGATAAAAAATTATCCAAACGGTAGTGTACTGACGAATTATACGTTAACATATCATAGTTCGGATGAGATTCTTAGTCCGGATGATGACGGAAATTATAATTTATCCTATGTATCTGCTTCTGCAGATATATTAGTTAGAGGTTTGAAACTTAATAGGTATAATCTTACTTTTCAAAATACCAACCTCATAACTTTTACTGAGTTTATTGAAGACAATGGTTATAAATTAATAGACGAAAGTGGAAATGAGGTAGAAAATTTTAAAATAGAAATTAAAGAGGGTATTGTTAAAGCTGTAAGAGACTCGGAGGACAGATTATTAGAAAATTATAAATTAACAGATGAAAATGAAAAAGAAATAAATAGTTATAAATTAGTAGATAAAAATGGTAAAGATTCAACGGTAAAGAGTTTTAGCATATTAATAGAGGGAGGAAAAGTTACAAAGATAAAGGACACAAGCAACAACTTATTAGAAGATAATAAAGTAGTTATAGAACAAAATATAGGGGGAGCAAAAGACTTCGAAAAGAAGTCGGTAATTAAAGAGGTAACTATAAATGATACCTTTAAATTTAATTATAAGCTCTCGGAAGGATATTCTCTAGAGGGAGCTGAGATTACAAATAATGGTGAAGCACTTAGAAAATCTGACGGTATATATATTATTTATGATATATCTGAAGACATGAATATCGTAGCAAATGATTTGAGTAAAGTTAAATATCGTTTAACGTTCGTTTCAGAATCCGGGGTGTCATTTACAGACAACTATGGAGAAAGTATTAGTTCTGTAACGACTGAGTATAGTTCTAATTATAGCTTTAGGGTTATAATCGATAATAAATATTCCCAGAGTGAGGATAATATGGAAGTATATTATTTAGATTCTGAGAATAAGGAAGTATCTTTGAAAAGGGATGTTAGCGGTGCTTATACAGTTAGAAATATTACAAGTCCTATAGATATAAGGGTAAAAGGGATCAATATGAATGTATATAAGGTCTCATTGCCGATTAATTCAGAAGGTGTAATATTCCAGATAGGCGACAAGAGATCTGACGATGAAGATATATCAGAATTTGAAAAAAAGATGAATATAAATCACGGAGAAAATTTTAAATTTTCAGTTTTAGCTGCCACAGGGTATGATGTTTCTAATATACAGATGTCTATAAGTTCGACTGACAATAAAGTTACCGTTGATGTTGTAAATGATGGTTATATGATACAGAATGTATCGGAGAATTTAGAATTAGCCGTTTCGGGAGTAAAGAGGAAAAGTCATACTGTAACACTTATAGGAGACAATATTAAGTTCAAATCAGATGCTGGTTCTTCAGCTGAAATAAACGGAGGATCTATAGATTATGAAGTGGGACAGCTAAGCTTTATATTTTTACCTGAAGAAGGTTTTGAAATGGTGGATGACTATGAATTCAATTGGAAAGACATTATTAAAGTATCACCAACGGGATTTTATACCGATCAGGATGATAAGCCTTCAGATACTTCTAAAAAACCTGTATTTTTAAAGCGTAATGAAGGAGACAATGAATCATATACAGTAAGTGAAGTCACAGACGACATTACAATAACAATAAATGGTGCAGTAAAGAAAAAAACTTTTAAAGTGGTATTTCCAGACGTAGAAGGAATTAAATACCTGAAGTTTGAAGACGGAAGTTCAGCAGAAGAAAGTAGTGGAAATGATCATGAATTACCTCTTGAAAATATAGTGGGTTATGATGATACTTTTAGGTTTGAAGTTAAAGCAGAATACGGTTATGATATATCAAGTATGCAAATTAGGTATGGAGTAAATAATTACCTTTCTGCAGTTAATGGTATGTATTATATAAACAACATAAGAAGCAATATAACTTTAGAAGTGCTTTATGTAAATAAAAATAATTACAACGTAAAGTTTAAGGGCCAAAATATTACTTTCTATGATGAAGATAATAAAAATCCAATAACTGATGCTTCTGTAAAGTATGAGTCCGGGATATTCAAATTTAGATTAAGACCTAATATAGGATACGATTTAGATTTAGCTAATGTAGTGTTTGAGATAAATGGCGTGGAGTATGATCATAAGAAAGCTAATCAAGACCCAAGCAGTCCTATAGTTGTTCAGGGTCCGGATGATTCTGAGGTGTTTACGATATCTAATGTTAATAAGTCTGTCACTTTAGTGGCTAGAGGTTCGACAAAACAGAAATATCAAATACACTTCCCAATCGATACAGAAGGTATAAGATTTGCTCAGGATCGTACTGTGAAAGACGAAAATGGAGATGATAAGAAAGAAACAGTATATTTAAACGAAACTGAGATAGCAGAATATTTATCTGAATTCAAATTTTACGTTATTCCGCGCAAAGGACACAATACAGATAGTTTAAATGTCACTGTAGATCCTGTAAACAGTGCGGATATAGATTATATTGACGGCGGATATACGCTGAGTATGATTCAGGGAGACTTTTATATTAATGTTTCTAATGTAGGGAAAAACAATTATAAAGTGTCATTTGAAGGCGACGGAGCAGAGTTTTTCAATAGCAGTAATATAAAGGTAAATAATGTTTCGGTACAATATGGATCAAGTTACGAGTTTAAAATACAATCTGCTGATGGATACGATGTGGGAAGTGGATATATACTGCACATGTATAATCCGTTAAATCCGAATGATAGAGTAACAATTAATAATAGATATAACGAGAATTCAAAAAATCAGGCAGATGGGGGTCACTTAAATGATGGTGAAGATAATGAAGGAAATCCAATAATAGGTACTGCTTTATCTGAATCCGGAAGACTTACGTATCAAATATCCAATTTACAGGATAATATGGTTATACGTGTAGAAGATGTAGCAAAAAATAGATATAATATTTTCTTCCCAAGCGTTTTGGGAATTGAGTTTACAAATATGAGTGATGATTCTAAAGAAGTAATCCATGGCGGAACATTCTCATTTAAGATTAAAGAACTCGAAGGATATACTATTAAGAATGTTAAAGTGTGGGCTAACTCGAATGCTGTTGACCTTATAAATGGACAATACACCATTAATGATATAATAAACGATATAGTTATTAGTGTAGATGGTGTACAGTCAACAAAGGTGGATTTTAAATTTCAGTATATTAATGGTGTAATTTATAAAGATACAAATGATGGTATTTTGTCAACATTAGATACACTGAAAATAAACAACGGTTCCAGCTATAGTTTTAAAGTGGATTTATCTGCCGACTATTCTGATTCATTAGATAAGATGGAGGTATATGCTAATAGGGAGAAGAAAGAAGTAATTGACGGAAATGAAACTACCAAAGTAGTAAAAGAAAAAATACAAGATATAAGAGGAATATATACCGTCCAGAATATTACAGAGAGTACTACTATTACTGTAGAGAAAGTCGAAATAAACTCTTATAATATAAAACTGACTGAAACTACTGGGATAGAGTATCTGGATAAATATGGGGATAAGAAACTTGACAAAGAGGAAAAAATAAGTCATGGCGAATCGTTTAGTTTTATGGTAAATCCTGTGAAGGGATTTATAGGTTCAGATGTTATTGTAACTGCAAAGGGGCAGAACATAGATAAAGTTCAGCTTACACCAATAGACGGAGTTTATACTATCGATAATGTACAGTCTGATTATACTGTTGTAGTTGAAAACGTAAATAAGGCCATATACAAAGTTGAAGTCAGATTGTTAGATGGAGTAAATCTTTTAGATGACAGCGGTAATAAACTGTCAACCAGTCTGACTGTAAAACATGGTGATGACTTATCGTTTAGACTTTCTTTAGATGAAGCATATAGTAATTCTGTACCCGAAGTTGTGGTAAAGGGAAGCAACAATAAAATTACTCCGATGGATAATGTTTATACGGTTAAGAGCATTGAAAATGATACTATAATAGAAGTATCCAATGTTAGGAAGAATACGTATATAATTAAGTTCAAGGAGACAGAAGGAGTAATATATAAGAATGCAAAAAACAAGGTGTTTACTGATTCTTTAGAGGTAGAATATGGTGGAAGTTTACAATTTAAAGTAGCACTTAAGGATGCTTATGATGCATCAATTCCTCTGGTACTCCTTAACGATAAGGACGCTATAACTCAAAGCGGAGGAACATATGAGCTTTTCAACGTAAGGGATAACGGAGAAATAACTGTTAAAAATGTTGTTAAAAATAATGAGAGTAGCGTAATAGAGATGGTAGAGGAAATTGATGAGCAAATAAATTCTGCTGATAATACTACGTCAGTAATAGAAGCAAGTAAGAAATATAATGCTCTTACCGATGATGAAAAGGAACTGCTTACAAATGTTTCTAAACTTAAGAATGCTCAGGAACAGGTAGCAAAAATTCACCATACTTCTAATGGCGTAACTGTAACGGGAATAGACTGGAATATAAAAGTTGAAGCTATACCTATGGATTACGATCAGGAGACAGTAGATAGGCTATCTGAAAAAATGGAAAGAAAATCCGTTGTATCTTTATACGAGATTAAGCTAGTCAACACTTTAACCGGTGAGAAGTATGAAATACCTTATGGAAGTGAAGTGTCAGTATCGATTCCGGCACCTAATCTTGAAGGGTACCAAAATGAAGTTGTAGTACACGAAAATTCTGTAGGAAGTATAGAATATTTAGATGTTTTAATTAATGAAGGCACTGCAAATTTTACTACAAAATCATTTAGTATTTTTGGAATAGCTGCTAAAGAGGTACCAAATTATTCTAAAAATTCTTCCGATGTAACTATATCTGTAGAAGGTCTTTTAAAGGATAGTGATGTCGAACTTGAAGATCTTATGTATAATGGTCTGGATTCTCAGCTTGGAGATTTAACAGGGGGATCCGGATTTGGATCTGGAAGTAATGGATCTTCAAGTGGAAACAATGGCTCATCTTCAGGTTCCGGAATCAGTGGCAATGGAAATAGCGGTAGTGGAAACAATGGAAGTAATGAATCAAATAGTTCATCTGGAGGAAACGCTGCATCTTCAGAACTTAATACCGGTATAGCCGCAGTAGACAACACATATTCATGGATAATTAATAATGAATTTATTATAGTTATATCATTGGTTGGGATTATTGTAATAGGTGTATCGATATTTTTGATAAGAACGAGAAATAAAGAAAATTCATAATATTATATTTAAGCATGTAAGATAAAGTTGAGATAAGATTTATTTTATCTCAACTTTTTAGTATTTTATGACTATTAAATTGAAATTTTGGCAAAATAGGTATAGAATATTTAAATATTTATAATATAAAAAGGTGATTTTAATTGGAAAATATAAAAAATATTTTTGAAATATGGAAAAATAATGTTACTGAAAAAAAATATAAAGAGATGCTACAGAATTTAAATCAGGAAGAAATGTATGAAAGTTTTTATAAAAATTTAGAATTTGGTACGGCAGGACTTCGTGGAATAATGGGTATGGGTACGAATAGAATGAATATTTATACTGTAAGGCAGACAACGCAAGGGTTCGCCGATTACTTGAATGATAAATATAAATCATTATTTTTATCGGTAGCTATTTCTTATGATTCTAGAAATAATTCTTATGAATTTGCAAAAGAATCTGCACGTGTTTTAGCGGCTAACAATATAAAAGTTTATATTACTGACGAATTAAAGCCCACACCGGTATTGTCTTTTGCTGTAAGGAAATTAAATTGTCAAGGCGGTATTATGATTACTGCAAGTCACAATCCTCCTGAATATAATGGATATAAGTGCTACGGAGAAGACGGCGCCCAGATTTTAGATGACGATGCAAAAAAGATATATGAAAGTATTGAAAAAATTGACATATTTAAAGACGTAAAATTAATTGAATTTGAATCAGGAATAAAAAGTAAGAGCATAGAGTTTATACATGAATCTTTATACGATGAATATATTAAAGAAGTAATGAATCAGGGTATAAATAAGGATTCTTGTAGGAATTCTGACCTTTGTGTAGTTTATACTCCCTTAAATGGTGCCGGAAATAAACTCGTGAAAAAGGTTATAGATTTGATTGGCATTAAAAATTTTTATGTTGTTCCTGAGCAGGAGAATCCTGACGGTAATTTTACTACCTGTAAGTACCCGAATCCTGAATCAAGGGAATGTTTTAGCCTTGCAAAGGATTTTGCCAGGGAGAAAAAAGCTGATTTAATAATATCCACAGATCCTGACTGCGATAGGATAGGAGTATGTGTGTTTGACGGAAAGGAATATATTTTTTTAAGCGGTAATGAAATAGGAGTATTATTAGTTTCTTATATTTTGAAATATAGAGAATTTATGGGGACTTTACCTAAAAATTCTGTTATAGTCAAGACAATTGTAAGTACAAATTTCATAGACAAAATAGCTAAGAAGTATAATTGTGAAGTTTTAAATGTGCTTACCGGATTTAAATATATTGGTAAGGAAATTCGAAAATTAGAAAAAAGTTCTGAGAGCCAGAGATATATTTTGGGATTTGAAGAAAGTCATGGATACTTGATCGGAACTTACGCTAGAGATAAGGATGCTGTGGTTGCATCAATGATGATATGTGAAATGGCAGCATTTTATAAGAAAGAAGGACTCAGTCTCCTAGATGTTTTAGAAGACATATATAAGGAATTTGGAAAGTTTTATTCAAAGAACATGAACTTAGAATTTAGTGGTAATAAAGATGACATGAAAAAAATTAAGGCTATCATGGAAAACTTAAGGAAAAATCCTTTAAAATCGATCGGAGGATTAGAAGTAAACAATATTTTAGATTTTATGGATTGCTATAATAAAGATTTTCCAAAAGCAAATGTCATACGTTTTGAATTAGATAACGATAATGTTTTAATAGTTAGGCCTTCTGGTACTGAGCCTAAAATAAAGATTTATATTATGTCAGGAAGCCTTGAAACCGTAAATAATATATCTAAAGATATTAACAATATACTTTTGCAAAAACCATAAATAAGGTTTTTAAGTATAATATACCCCTTTTATATTAAGAATAATGTAAAAGGGGTAATTAATGTGGAGAAGAGAAAATTGTTGGCCGTGACTTCAATAGGGATATTTTCAGGATTTCTTAATGGACTTTTAGGAGCGGGAGGAGGAATGATAATAGTCCCTATGCTCACTAAATTTATAGGTATAGACAGGAAAACAGCACATGCAAATGCTGTATTTATAATATTTGTTTTGTGCATCGTAAGTTCAATGCTTTACCTTAATTCTCATATATTTAGTTATTATGAAGTTCTGCCATATTTACCTTTAGGTATAGTTGGTTCTATTTTAGGGTCATATTTATTGCCGAAAATTGATAAAAAGGTATTAAGAATTATGTTTGGTATTTTTAGTATTTGGGCTGCGTTTAGGTTGATAGTGCGATGACAAATATATTAATAAGTTCTGTTTTCGGATTTTTTTCCGGTATGTTAGGAGCAATGGGCCTTGGTGGGGGCGGAGTACTTATATTATGCCTTACTGTGTTTGATAATATTGAACAATTAAGAGCTCAGGGGATCAATTTGCTTTTTTTTATACCTATATCTTTTGTTGCGATAATATTTTATATTAAGAAAAAGCTTATATCATGGGAAATCATTGTGCCTTGTATTTTAATTGGTATTCCTTGTGCCTTATTAGGGTTTTATATTTCCCAGTTTCTTGATAAAGGACTGCTTTCAAAGATTTTTGCTTTACTTTTGTTAATAATAGGATTATTGCAATTGTTCAAAAATGATAATAATAGCCAGCAAAATCATCGAATTTTATAGCTAATATTGACATATATATATATATATATATTATAATTAAATTGTAAATATTTAATAAAAAGTGGTGATTAAAATGGCTTTAAAAAGTTTAAAAAAGTTTCTTACTAAAAAATCCATAGAAACAGAGGTTAATAAATGGAAAGCTATTGATTGCATGGACTATCTTTCTAAACATGAAAAAGATAAATCTCAAAATCATACTCTAAAAAATAAAATAGAAATAGTTAAAAAACGTTTTGCTACATTAGGTCTTACCGAGAAAGACGGTAAGTCAAGAAGGGAAGCCCTTAAATATACTTTATTAAATTTAGGGCAATTGGCTAAGTTTGCACCTAAATCCTGTCAAGATCCGAAACCAAATGAATGGCCTCTTGAAGAACATCAAAAAAACACAGGAGTTGGTTTGTGGAAGAATGGGTATGATGTTGTTCAATTTTTAGGTGCCGGAGGATTTGGGGTGGTATGGGAAGCAAAAGATCCAGAAGGTAAAAGTAGTGCGGTGAAAGTAACATGCGGTGGTGATG
>CAQBRY010000044.1 GCA_948762645.1 uncultured Eubacteriales bacterium
TTACATCAAGAGAATACGTGGTAAGGGAAGCTAAAACTTTAAAACCTACGGAGCTCGGTGAAGTTACGAATCAGCTTATGAAGAAAAGATTCCCAAAGATTGTAAACGTAAAATTTACAGCACAAATGGAAAATGATTTAGACGTCATAGAATCCGGAAAAATCGAATGGACAAAAATCCTTGACGAATTTTACACAGAATTTGCTAAAACTCTTGAAAAAGCTAAAGAGGACATGAAAGACGTAAAAATTGAGCTTAAAGAAGACCAAACCGATATCGTATGTGAAAAATGCGGACGAAAAATGGTAGTTAAGAGAGGAAGATTCGGTAAATTTATAGCTTGTCCGGGATACCCCGAGTGTACCAATAAAAAAAGTATTTCGCGCGAGATAGGCGTAAAGTGCCCTAAGTGCAAAGACGGAAATGTTATTGAAAGAAAAAGCAAAAAAGGAAGAAGCTTTTTCGGGTGCAGTAATTTTCCAAAATGCAGGTTCATATCGTGGGATAAACCTTTAAATGAGTTATGCCCAAAATGTAAAAATAATCTTTATCAAAAACAAACTAAAAAAACCACAAAAATCTACTGTAAAGCAGAAGGCTGTGGATACGAAAAGACGGAGAATAATGAAGGATAATATAAACGTAATAGGAGCGGGACTTGCCGGATGTGAGGCCGCATATCAGATAGCCAAAAGAGGAATAAAAGTAAATCTTTTTGACATGAAACCCCAAAAATTTTCCCCCGCACATAAAAGTAGCAGTCTTTGTGAACTCGTATGTTCCAACTCCTTTAAGGCCAAAAAAACTGACAGTGCATCAGGTCTTTTAAAAGAAGAATTAAGGTCTCTTGATTCGCTAATACTTAAATGTGCAGATAAATCCGAAGTACCTGCCGGAGGAGCCTTGGCCGTAGACCGAGAAAAATTTTCGGGTTTAGTCACAAAAGAAATTTTAAACCATCCTCTAATTAACTTTAAGTCTGAGGAAATCAAAGATATAAACTGTGAAGACATAAACATAATCGCAACAGGTCCTCTAACTTCAGATACTCTTACAAACAAAATATCAAACTTATGTGGAGGCCTTTTAAGTTTCTTTGACGCAGCGGCTCCGATAGTTACATCTGAAAGTATAGATATGAACTTGGCATTTTTTGCTTCAAGATATAATAAAGGGGATTCATCTTCTTATTTAAACTGTCCGCTCAATGAGGGAACTTATAAAAATTTTTATAATGAACTTGTAAACGCTCAAAGAGCCCCTATACATGATTTTGACGTTTTAAATCCAAAGGTCTATGAAGGATGTATGCCGGTTGAAGTGATGGCGTCCAGGGGAATAGATACTTTAAGATACGGTCCTATGAAACCGGTGGGACTTAAAGATCCCAAAACAGATAAATATCCTTATGCGGTTTTACAGCTAAGACGTGAAAACAAAGACGGTACGCTTTATAACATGGTAGGGTTTCAGACAAATTTGAAATTCCAAGAGCAAAAAAGAGTATTTAGCACTGTACCCGCGCTTAAAAACTTGGAAATAGTAAGGTATGGAGTAATGCACAGAAATACTTTTATAAATTCCCCTAAATTACTTCTCCCCTCTTATCAATTAAAAGGTAATAAAAAACTCCTTTTTGCCGGACAAATAACAGGCACGGAAGGATACATAGAATCAGTGTCTTCAGGGCTTACAGCTGGAATAAACGCTTCTAAAATCTTTAAAAATAAAGTCCCATTTATTTTCCCAAAAGAAACTATTATAGGGTCCCTCGCAAACTACGTAAGTGATGAGACAATAGTAAATTTTCAACCCATGGGAGCTAATTTCGGATTACTTCCCTCATTTGATCCTGAAATAAAAAATAAAAAACTAAGGCATGAAAGCTTTGCAAAAAGATCGCTTGAAATTATAAAAAACAGAAAGGATGAAATAAATTGAAAATAGCCGTAGACGCATTTGGCGGTGACAATGCTCCTCTTGAAATCATAAAAGGGGCAAAGATGGCCTACGCAGAATATAAAATTGATGTTATTTTAGTAGGCGACGAAAAAATAATAGAAAAAGTCTGCAAAGAAAATAATATCGGTTTAGAAGGAATAAAAATAAAACATGCTCCTGATATTATTGGCATGGAGGATCCCCCAACAGACATTACAAGGTCAAAAAAAGAAAGCTCCATGGCCGTAGGACTTAAAATGCTCAAAGAAGATGAAGCCGACGGATTCATTTCGGCCGGTAACAGCGGAGCACTAACCGTTGGATCCACGTTAATTGTAAAACGCATAAAAGGTATTAAAAGATGTGCTTTTGCCCCGGTAATACCAAAACAGACGGGATTTTTTATGCTAATAGATTCAGGGGCAAATTCGGAATGCAGACCTGAAATGCTTGAGCAGTTTGGCGTGATGGGATCTATTTATATGGAAAAAGTAATGGGAATAAAAAGGCCAAGAGTCGGACTTGTAAACGTAGGGACAGAGGAACATAAGGGCGACACTTTAAGAAAAGAAACCTATGAACTTTTATCTAAAAGCAACCTTAATTTTATAGGCAATATAGAATCAAGAGACGTACCTAAAGACGCTGCTGACGTAGTTGTATGTGACGGATTTACGGGGAATATAATACTTAAAATGTATGAAGGAATGGCTTCGGTACTTATGAGAAAATTTAAGGAAGTACTTTCAAAAAACATTAAAACCAAACTTGCAGCCTCACTCATCATACCCGAACTTAAAAATATGAAAAAGGACATGGACTACAATGAATACGGAGGAGCTGCTATAATGGGTATATCAAAGCCGGTATTTAAAGCTCATGGAAGTTCAAAGGCCAAAACAATAAAAAGTGCTATAAGACTTACGAAAAATTACATACAAAACGACGTAATAAAAATAATCTCACATTCAATAGATCATACCAAAGAGTAATTCAAAAGGAGACAAAATTTATGACAGAAGAACTTGAAAACCTACTTGGCTATACATTTAAAAACAAAAAATACATAAATACAGCTCTAACACACTCTTCTTACTCGAATGAATCAAACGGAAGATATAAAAGCTATGAAAGACTAGAATTTTTAGGCGACTCCATCTTAGGATTAATCACCTCAGAATATATATTTATCCACTGCCCGAGTTTACCGGAAGGCGACCTTACAAAGCTCAGGGCATCACTTGTATGTGAAAAAACTCTTTTTAAATTTTCTCAAAGTATAAATATAGGAAAATATTTGAAATTAAGTAAGGGTGAAAGAAGATCCGGCGGAGAAAATAGGATGTCGATTCTAGCTGACGTCTTTGAATCTATCGTAGCTGCCATTTATCTTGACGGAGGTATCTCAGAAGCTCAAAAATTTGTACTTAAGTTTATAAAACCTGAGCTTATAAACTTAGATATACATAAAATAAGAGATTATAAAACCGATCTTCAAGAAATTTGCCAAAAAAATCCCGAGGAAGTAATCGAATACATCTTAATAGATGAGTCAGGTCCGGACCATAATAAAGTATTTAGCGTTGAGGTAAGGGTAAACAACAATCCTATAGGAAAAGGTATCGGAAAAAGCAAAAAAGAAGCAGAGCAAAACGCAGCTAAAGAAGCTCTTAAAATGATGGGATATTAATTTTAAAAATCATTGATAAAAATTAAAATATATGTTAAAATTATATTAATCTAATAAACATGAATTAGGAGATTACTACGAAACTTAAAAAATTTTTATCTTTAATATGCTCTTTTTCTATATTGGTTTCAAGTTTATTTTGCTGCAAAGCTGACACTGTGTATAAAGAAGTGGCGATATTTGGAAATGAAAATGTAGGAAAAACACAACTTCTGAATCGGATGTGTAATAAGGCTTTTAATGAAAATTATGATGCAACGGTTAACGTAGACTTCCGAACTTTTGGAGAAATTGTAGGTGAAAATCAATATGTATCTTTCCTAACTTGGGATGCTTCTGGTCAGGAAAGATTTCGTATGGCTGTCAAGGAGGTCTATTTTAGGACTGCCAATCTGGGCTTATTCGTCTGCTCCGCTAATAATAATAAGAGTTTGGAGGACTTTGATGGTTGGGCTAATGATTATATTGTCAAAAGTTCGAATAATAACATAATAGTGGCATTAAACAAATGCGATTTAAGCGGTAATACCGAAAATATCAGTTCAATGTGTAACAGTTTAATCCAAAATTTACGTAACAGAGGTTTTAAAGATCCAGAGAATAGAGTCATAGCGGTTAGTGCTAAAGATAATGTTAATATAGACAAATTAGTAGACTGCATCATAAACCACACAGTGCTGTTACCACAAGAAACAAAATTTGTGTCGCCATATGAAGAATATGATGATGAACAAGAAAATATAGGTCACAAAGAAGATGAACCAGAACAAAAAAATACAAATAAAAAAACCGTAACAATAGGATTAATTGGTACAGCGATATTCGGAGGAGTATATACTTTATATAAAAAATATATTAGTAAAATCATACATAAAGATAAATCCGCTACATCAAATAATGTTGATTCCGATTCAAAACTATTAACAGCTTAATTTAAGAAGTACTTTAAATAGTACTTCTTAAAATTTTTTATCAAAATATATTATTTTATTTACTGTTATAATTGTATTTAATATAGTCTTTTTGATATAATAAATTTAATTTGTCTATAATTTATTATGTCAATTTTTTTACGTAGTTTTAAATAGGGTTGTGTTGTATATGAATATATTCGAAAAGATGAAAGAGGGCCTTAAAAAGACCAAAGAAAATATTTCATCAAAAATAAACTTAGTTATCAATCAGTTTACAAAAATCGATGAAGACCTTCTGGAAGAACTTGAAGAAACACTCATAATGGCTGATATAGGTACTAAGACCTCTGAAAAGATATGTGCTAATCTTCGCAAAGAGATTAAAAATAAAGGTCTTAAGACACCTGATGAAGTAAAAAACGCCTTAAAACAAATAATCTTCCAAATACTAGACTGCGATAATACATTAAATATAAATTCAAAACCTTCTATAATTCTCGTAGTAGGCGTAAATGGTGTTGGCAAAACTACTACTATAGGCAAATTGGCGTATAAAATGAACCGGCAAAATAAAAAAACTCTAATAGCAGCAGCAGACACTTTCAGAGCTGCAGCCATAGATCAACTAGAAGTATGGTCTAAAAAAGCAAACTCCGACATTATAAAAAAACAAGAAGGGTCAGACCCTGCATCGGTAGTATTTGACGCTATCAGTGCGGCTAAAGCAAGAAAATCGGATGTAATAATCTGCGATACCGCCGGAAGACTTCACAATAAAAGTAATCTTATGGCAGAACTTGAGAAAATAGGGCGAATAATAAAAAAAGAGCTTCCAAATGCATCCCAAGAGATTCTTTTAGTACTTGACGCAACTACAGGTCAAAATGCATTAAATCAAGTCGAAGAATTCAATAAGATCCTGGATATTACAGGTATAGTAATTACAAAACTCGATGGCAGCGCAAAAGGCGGAATAGTCTTAGCAATAAAAGACAACCTAAACATTCCGATAAAATACGTAGGCCTTGGAGAAAAAATGGATGATTTAGAACCTTTTAACGCTCAGGGCTTTGCAGACGCTCTGTTTGATAGTTAAGGAGCATAAATATGAAATTTGTACTATCATCGCATAATAAAGGAAAACTAAATGAGATACGTAAAATTTTAAAACCTTTAGAAATAGAGATCTATACGCCTAAAGACCTGGGTTTTGATATGAAAGAACCAAAAGAAACAGGAAAAACATTTAAGGAAAATGCCAAAATAAAGGCATTGGCAGCCTATAATCTAACACACCTACCTACCATTGCAGATGATTCGGGGCTCGAAGTAGACGCACTGGAAGGCAAACCGGGCATATATTCGGCAAGATTCGCAGGAGAAAACGCCACAGACTTACAAAACACAGAAAAATTACTCCTTGAACTTCAAAACGTTCCCGCCTTAAAAAGGACAGCCAGATATGTATGCTGTATATGCTGTATACTTCCAGATAAAGAGTTTTTTACAGAGACATTCTTAAACGGAAGTATTGCAACAAGTCAAAGAGGGACGCAAGGGTTCGGGTACGACAACGTTTTTATCTTTGACGGAAAAAATACACTCGCTCAAGTACCAATAGAAGTAAAAAATAAAATAAGTCATAGAGCTAAAGCCCTAAATAGTCTATACGAAAAATTAAAATTATATATAAATCTAGGAGAAATTTAATGCTAAATAGTCATCAAAGAGCAAATCTAAAGTCTATCGCAAACCAAATAGATACTATAGTAACAGTAGGAAAAAACGGTATAAACGAAGATCTTATAAAGCAAGTGGAAGATGCCTTAAAAGCACGTGAAATAATAAAAGGACAAGTTTTACCTTCATCACCAAAGGACGTACAGAAATCAGCGGAGGAAATAGCACTAAAAACCTTTTCAGAGTTGGTGCAGGTAATAGGGAAAAAATTTGTATTATATAAAAACAATCCTGAAAAAAATAAGATCAAGATTTAGATAGGAGGTATAAATCTATGATTATGTATGAAAATATAGTAAAATCCAGAATGAGTCAGCGACGATTTAATCACAGCGTAAATGTATGCCATATGGCAGGACAACTAGCGGAGAAATACGGTGCTAACAAAGACAAAGCAATGATAGCCGGAATACTACATGATATAACTAAAGAAAGTTCCCCGGAATATCATATGAATATAATAAGAAAATTCAAGATTCCAATCACAAAGCACGATACAATTTCAAAAGGTATGCTCCACTCTATAACAGGAAGTACCTACGCTGCGAAAGTACTGAGAATACGTGACAGAGATATAATAAATGCCATAAGATACCATACAACCGGAAGAGACGGTATGTCACTTTTGGAGAAAGTAGTATTTGTAGCAGATTTCATATCTGATGAACGTGATTACAGAGGTGTTGAAAAAATTCGTAAATGTGCGTGGGAGGATCTTGATTTAGGAGTACTTGCCGGACTTCTTTTTTCAATTAATAATCTTATAGAAATAAGAGTACCGATACACCCAAATACAATCCTTGCATATAACGATATAGTACTCAAAAGAAGGGAAAAATTCAATAATGAACGAAAACAATCATTTGGTAGACAAAATCTGCAGTATACTGGAAGATAAAAAAGCTATAGACATAAAAATAATGGACATAAACGAAAAAACTACTCTTGCAGATAACTTTATAATAGCAAGTGGAACAAGTAATACTCACATACAAGCCCTTGCTCAGGAAGTAGTATATCAGCTTAAAAAGGAAAATATTTTGCCAACAAGCCAGGAAGGAACACAAACAGCTTCATGGATACTTCTAGATTATGGTAGCACAATAGTGCATATATTTTCTCAAGAAATGCGTAAATTTTATAATATCGAAACCCTCTGGGGAAATATGGGTAAATAAGTTTAGAAAGTCTTTAAAAAGGAGACCTTATATGATTAAAAAACAAGAATATAATCCTAAAGAGATAGAACCGAAATGGCAAAAATATTGGGAAGAAAACAATATATTTAAAACGGATAACAAAGACTTAAAAAAGAAAAAATTTTATGCTCTTGTAGAATTTCCATATCCTTCCGGTCAAGGGCTCCACGTAGGTCATCCCAGAAGTTATACGGCTCTTGATATAGTCGCTCGAAAAAGAAGACTTCAGGGATATAATGTTTTGTACCCAATGGGCTGGGACGCATTTGGTCTTCCAACGGAAAATTTCGCTATTAAAAATAACGTGCATCCTAGAATCGTTACGGAAAAAAATATAGCAAGATTTAAAAAACAACTTAAATCTCTAGGTCTCTCCTTTGATTGGTCAAGAGAAATAAATACTACTGACCCCAAGTACTACAAGTGGACGCAGTGGATATTTTTAAAACTTTTTGAAAAAGGTTTGGCATATAAAAGTAAATCTAGTGTAAATTGGTGTACATCATGTAAGTGCGTACTTGCAAATGAAGAAGTAGTAAACGGGAAATGTGAAAGATGCGATTCGGAAGTTATCCATAAAGTAAAATCTCAGTGGATGCTTAAAATTACCGAGTATGCAAAGAGGCTAATAGACGACCTTGATTTAGTCGATTATCCAGAAAGAGTAAAAGCTCAGCAAAAACATTGGATAGGAAAATCAGAAGGGGCACAGATCGACTTTGACACCACCGCAAAAGACATTTTAACCGTGTATACAACCCGTCCAGATACAATCTTTGGATGTACATATATGGTTATATCACCGGAACATCCATTCATAGAAAAACATATAAGTTCAATAGAAAATATAGATGAAATAAAAAAGTATCAAGAATACGCTAATAAAAAATCCGATTTTGAACGGTCCCAAATAGCAAAAGACAAAACAGGAGTTCAAATAAAAGGTATTTTAGCTATTAATCCCGTAAATAAAAGGGAAATTCCCATTTTTATTTCAGACTACGTTCTTATGAGCTACGGCAGCGGAGCAATAATGGCAGTCCCCGCACATGACCAAAGGGACAATGAATTTGCTAAAAAGTATAATCTGCCTATTATAGACGTAATTAAAGGCAAGAGTGATAAAGAGATCGTAACAGATGGCACATTAATAAACTCTGATTTTCTAAACGGTATAACATGTGAAATCGCCAAAAATGAAATGATAAATTGGCTCGAAAAAAATCATAAAGGACATAAAAAAACAAACTATAAATTAAGGGATTGGGTATTTTCTCGCCAAAGATACTGGGGTGAACCAATACCTATCGTATACTGCGATAAATGCGGATATGTACCCGTAAAAGAAGAGGATCTTCCTTTAAAACTCCCCGAAATAAGCTCCTACGAACCAACAGATAACGGCGAATCACCACTTATCAAAGCAACTGACTGGCTAAATACGTCTTGTCCAAAATGCGGCGGCAAAGCAAAACGTGAAACAGATACAATGCCTCAATGGGCAGGATCTTCATGGTACTTTTTACGATATATAGATCCCGAAAACGAAAAAGCCATCGCAGATAAAAATCTCATAAATTATTGGATGCCTATAGACTGGTACAATGGCGGTATGGAGCACACAACCTTGCATTTACTTTACAGCAGATTTTGGTATAAATTTTTATATGATATAGGCGTCGTACCAAACCCTGAACCATATTCTAAACGTACGAGCCACGGCATGATACTCGGAGAAAACGGCGAAAAAATGAGTAAATCCAGAGGAAACGTCATAAACCCCGACGATATCGTAAATACTTACGGTGCCGATACAATGCGTATTTATGAAATGTTTATAGGAGATTTTGAAAAGGCTGCTCCATGGAGTCAAGAAAGTATAAAAGGATCGAGAAGATTTCTAGAAAGAGTATGGGGACTTCAGTATATATTAGATGAAAGTTCTAAAACTAGAGAAACTTTAGATGTAGCTATTAATATAGCAATTAAAAAAGTATCACAAGACATCGAAAATTTAAAATTTAATACTGCTATCGCAGCTTTAATGACGCTTATAAATGAAATTTATAGTGCCGGAAAAATAACAAAAGAAGTATTAAATACATTTTTAATACTTCTAAGTCCCTTTGCCCCACATATCTCAGACGAAATACTTCAGAATCTTAATTTACCGATATCTTCAAAACAAAAATGGCCAAAATACGATGAAGAAAAATGTAAACAAAAAGAAATAGAAATGGTAGTACAAATAAATGGTAAAATTAAAGAGAAAATAAAAATTCCGGCTGATTTAAATAAAGACGATACTTTAGATTTAGTTCATAAAAATCCAAATATTATAAATCTTTTGAGTGACAAATCAATAGTTAAAGAAATTTATGTTCCAAATAAACTTGTTAATATAGTAGTAAAATAAATACATGTACCTTAAAAGGTACATGTATTGTTAAATTAAATTTATTTTTGTTTTCTATTTTGCCACCATTGTTTTCCCTTATTTATAGCCCATTTTCCGCCTTTATATATTCCATAAGTTTGCAGTGCTGTTACAGCTAAAAAAGCAGCATTCCCTATGGCCCCATCGTCTAAAACACTGTCCCCACTATTGGGAGTTGCTTTTTTAACAGCATGTCCCATAATTTGTCCAGGAAGAGTGTAAATATCAACAACATTATCAACTGCATCTTGCAAATCTCCGCCGGATACTTTTTCCAATTGATCTTCAGGCATTTCTGAGAATTTCGATATTATATCAGAAACAATATTTCCAAGCTCTTCGACTTCTTTTTTAGAAATATCAATATTTTCCTCTTTAAACGCCTTTATAACATTCTCTTCTGACTCAATACCGATAATTTTTTTTGCAAATTCTTTGTCTTTCAACTTTTCTAAAATTTTTTCATTCATTTTAGCCCCTCCTAATTTTTGTGGATTTCGATAAAATTGTACCAAATTAAAAAAAAAATCAAGAGTCATTTTGCATTTTATGAAATATACACAATTATAAAAATTCTTGAAATTTTATATAAATTATGGTATTATTAAAAATTGTAATTCAAAATCACACGCTGTAATTAATTCAATTTGGTGCCTTTGCATTTAAAGGTTAATTGAAAATATTATATTGCGGCGGAGGTAAAAAACCAGGGAGGAAATCAATAATATGTCAATAGTATCAATGAAAAGCTTACTCGAAGCAGGAGTACATTTCGGTCATCAGACCAGACGTTGGAATCCAAAGATGGCAAAATATATATTTACCCAAAGGAACGGTATATATATCATCGACTTGCAAAAAACATCAAAAAAATTAGAAGAAGCTTATAATTTTATAAGAGAAGTATCAGAATCCGGTAAGTCTATTTTATTTGTAGGCACAAAAAAACAAGCACAATCTTCCGTAAAAGAAGCCGCTGAAAATTCAAATTCATATTTCGTAAATGCACGCTGGCTCGGAGGAATGCTTACAAATTTTTCAACAATTAAAGGTAGAATTAACAGATTAAAACAATTAAAAGCTATGAAAGAAGACGGTACCTTTGAATTACTTCCTAAAAAAGAAGTATTAAAATTAAACGCCGAGATAGAAAAACTAGAAAAATTCTTAGGCGGAATTAAAGATATGAAAGATCTTCCGGGAGCATTATTTATAATTGATCCGAGAAAAGAACGTATAGCAGTTGCAGAGGCAAGAAAACTCGGTATACCGGTAGTAGCAATCGTAGATACAAACTGTGATCCGGACGTAGTTGATTACGTAATTCCAGGAAACGACGACGCAATAAGAGCCGTAAAATTAATATGTTCTGCTATGGCCAATGCGATAGTAGAAGGCAGAGAAGGTTCACTTCCGGATAAGCAAATTGCTGAAGAAATAAAAACAGCAGATCCAGAGAAAAAAGAAGAAGTAAAAGTTCAAGATCAGGATGTAAAAGCACCAGAAATAGAAAAGGTAGCAAAAGCATCTGCAAAATAATTGTAAACATAAAATTAAAATAATAAATTTAGTTTATATCATCTCCCACCAATGGTGGGAGAATATTGTAGGCACTTACATTATAGGTTCACACTATTATTTTTTTAATAATTTTTAAAAGTCAAAATTTATTGGAGGTTTTTGTAAATGGCATTTACAGCAAAAGACGTAAAGGATTTAAGAGAAAAAACAGGATGCGGCATGATGGACTGCAAAAAGGCACTAACAGAGTCAAATGGAGATATGCAGGCAGCTATCGATTTTCTACGTGAAAAAGGACTCGCCGCCGCCACGAAAAAAGCAGGAAGAATAGCTGCTGAAGGTTTAGCGGTAGCATATACTAACGATCAAAATAACATAGGAGTAGCAATAGAAGTTAATGCTGAAACTGATTTCGTAGCTAAAAATTCAGATTTTCAAACATTCGTAAAAGAGTGTGCCCAAACCATAATAGATAAAGATCCAAAAGACGTGGAAGATCTTTTAAAGATGAATATTCTTTCACAGGATAAAACCGTTGAAGCTGCTTTGCAGGAAAAAATACTTACTATAGGTGAGAACATCAAAATAAGACGTTTTAAAAGGATGCAAGGAAATATCGCAACATATATTCACGCAGGTGGAAAAATAGGAGTAATGGTAAAATTCGATTCAGACTCAGATGTTTCTTCACTTGATGACTTTAAAGCTCTTGGAAAAGACGTAGCTATGCAAATAGCAGCTGTAAATCCACAGTATTTAAACAGAGAAAGCGTACCTGAAGACGTAGTAGCGCACGAAAAGAAAATACTTAAAGAACAAATCGTCAATTCCGGAAAACCTGAAAATATTGCCGAAAAAATAGTCGAAGGAAGAATGGGCAAATTTTATAAAGAAATCTGTCTTCTTGAGCAGCCTTTCGTCAAAGAAAATAGTATAACCGTAAAAGATTATATCAAATCGGTATCAGATAAATTAGGGTGCAAACTTGAAGTAACTGATTTTGTAAGGTTTGAAAAAGGTGAAGGGATCGAAAAACGCGAAGATGATTTTGCTGATGAAGTTAAAAATTTAATTAAATAATAATTGACAACAACTTAATTTTATATTATAATTAAATTGTAAATATTAATTATAAAAATTGAAAAGAAGGTCTAAATAAATGGAAATATTCCAAAAAGTTTTTTACACAAGTGCAACTATAACAATGACATTATTAAGTATTTTCGGTACCAAACTATTACACGAAAAGTCAGCAGAAGCGAAATATCAAGCACAAAAAAACCAAGCAGTGGCAATTTTGGGTGAGTCGGATGCATCAATAGTCGATTTATATAAAGCAGAAAGCTTGGATTATGAGGAATTAGAAAAATTTCACCCCTTAGATGAAACTCATGAATATAGAGGTCCAAACAATTCGGCATGGATAGATCTTAATCCACTGGAAATATTAGAATTCGCTAAATACGGCATAACTAAATCTCTTAAGAGCAAAATTCAGATAGTAGAAAAGAAGTCTAAGGAATTCAGCAACACAGAAAATTTCTCCCTCTACTGAATCAATAGCCGTACAAGCATTATATAATATATTAAAAAATACCATGTATAATAAAATGTACATGGTATTTTTTATATTAGAACATTAATTATTGCCTTCACATTCACAGTGACAATTACAGGTATCATCTAGATCAAATTCCAGTAATTCTCCACAGTTCAGACAATTTGTTTTTTCTTCCATTAAAGTTTTTTCATCTAATCTCATCTTTTGATTGCAAGAAGGGCAAGTAACTTCATAAAACACTTCTCCCTCTTTACCTTCATCGCATCCGCAGTCACAGTCATCTTCACAATGACAATTATCTGAACAATGACAAGATTCATCACCATATATTTCATCTTCAAGACCTGCTATATCTTCATCCATAGCATCCATTTCTTCACAAATATCATTTATGTCTTGATCCAAATCACAAATTCCTCCTGCAACGTCATCAAGTAAATCTATAATTGCAGAAAATAATTTTGTTTCTTTTTTGCTGTCGTCAAGACTTAATCCTTCCATTAAACCTCTAACATAAGAAGCTTTTTCTTTTAACTTATTCATATTTTTTCATCCTTTATTTAATATTTATTTTTGTGCTCTTTCCATGTATTGACCAGTTCTTGTATCAATTCTAATGAGCTCTCCCTGGTCTATAAACAGAGGTACTTTTATTTGAGCACCTGTTTCAAGTATTGCAATTTTTGTAGCGTTTGTAGCGGTATCTCCCTTAAATCCGGGGTCGGTCTGCGTAACAACAAGTTCAACGAAAAATGGAGGTTCTACTCCAAAAACGTTTCCTTTATATGACATGACTTTACACTCGGTGTTGTCTTTTACGAACTTAAAATTATCCCCTAAAATATCTTTACTAATAGGGATTTGTTCATAAGTTTCATTGTCCATAAAATAATAAAGATTACCGTCGTTATAAAGATACTGCATATCTTTACGTTCTATAAAAGCTTCAGGATATTTATCATTTGGATTAAAGGTTCTTTCAACCACACTTCCGGTTATTACATTCTTAAGTTTAGTCCTTACAAAAGCCGCACCTTTGCCAGGCTTAACGTGTTGAAATTCTACAACAGAAACAACATTACCATCCAGTTCGAAAGTTATACCATTTCTAAAATCGCCAGCGGATATCAAATATATTAC
>CAQBRY010000045.1 GCA_948762645.1 uncultured Eubacteriales bacterium
ACCAAGGAAGAAGAAAAGACCATTAATATAATAATGAATAGATAAGTATAAAAAAAGGAGAATGAGATATTGAAGAAGAAAATTTTAGGTTTATTAGTAGCAGGAGTTTTGACAGCAAGTACATTAACAGGATGTGGTACAGAGGCAGAAAGAGTTTCATATAATCTTTCACAGCAAGCAGACAATTTTAATGTTGTACGCCAGCTTACAGTGATTAACTGTATTGAAGGTGATGTCTTATTTCAGATGACAGGTAAGATGTCTATTACTGCAGACACAGCGGACAATCAGCTTGAAATTATCGTAGAAGATGGTGGTACATATGTAAAGCATTTTGTTGGTTTGAGTGATAATGTGACTTATGTTGTCGAGGATTTGAATCTTGGAGCAAATGTGGTTTCAAAGTACAAGTACACGCTGAACTTCAATCCTGATATGTGGATTCCTGTGAATGTAAAAACTATTGACTAAATGAAAAAATAAGAATTTCAACCGTTTATTACATCAATATATAGTATTTATCTATTTTATTTAATACTATATATTGTATTTATTTCATTGAATTATTTGTTCTTTACAGTCACATTGAAGATAGACCTTAGAATACAAATAATCAACCAAACACCAGTTGCAATACTCCACTTAAATGTCCAACCAAAACACATAGTAATCAATTTAATAATCCCACAGGTTACAATCCAGCTTACACCATACAGTGCAGCTATAATTAAAATGACTACCAATGCAGTTGCTCCGCCTGTTGCAATTTTACTTTTCAAACTACTCATAAATATTTTCTCCTTTTCAAATTCTTATTTTATTGATAAAAATGAAAGGATATATAATATTAAAAAAATTTTTATTATTGATATTAGTTATATTGCTTAATAATATAATTTTAACAATACCATTTACTTTAGGATATATTTCAGCAACGAATGATATTAATTCAATTATAAGAATAATCCTTGAAGTAATAGTATTAATTCTTGTAGATGTTAAAAGTTATTTACAAAGGAAAGTTGTAAACTGGGATAAATAAAAATTTGTTGAATTAATTTATGAGGTGATAAACATTAAGAAAATTATAAGCATATTGTTAATGATATATATTTCATTTTTATTGATTGGTTGTACAAAACTTATAAGTACAAAATATAAAAATGTAGAAGTAAAAATTATAGATGAATATCATAGAAATGCATATATAACACCAGTTTTTAATGGGAAAACTATTACAATGATAACACATCCTGCTATATATCGTATTACTGTTAAATATAATAATGTAGAATATGATATAAACGGTAGATATATATATGAAAAATATTATGATAAGGTTGGACAACTAACAGTAGGAATTTTAGAAATTCGTACTTATGATAATGGAACAATTAAATATATGATTGTAAATTTAAAAAATTAAAATGAGGGATAAAAAAAATGAAAATAAAATATGATGACATATTTCATGTTACAGCAGAAATGCCAGAAATAATGTTTCATATGCAAACAAATAATGTTAATGATTTAAAAAAAGCATTTATTTCTAATATTTCAGAAGCATTTGATGAAGCAGCATGTAATTATGAATTAAATTCACATAAATACTCAACATATGCTAGTATTAAAGAAAAACAAGCGGCAAGAAATGAAGGTAGAAAAGGTGGAAATGAGAATTCCATGATAAGTGCAAAAGAAGCAAAGCAATGGGCGGATCGTTGTACTAACAAAGAATTGGATGAAATCGACAGGATGATTTCCGATGCGGCCCAGGAAGGAAAGTATTCGGTTTATGAAGAAGGGAATCTTCAGGAATCAACAAAGCGGGAATTGGAAAGGCTGGGGTATAAAGTCGAAGCAGGAAGCCAGTTTAATGATTTGTATTTTGTGGTTAGTTGGGGATGAATTAAATTTTGGAGGTAGTAATACATGAAATTTAAAACAAGCAAAAAGATTGATAAATGGGTAGAAAATCACAGAAAACAAGGTTGTGTATCCCATGCAACAGCAGGTGAACAGTTTGTGTATGATTTTTTACCGAGTGGAATTGTTACGGTGATAACAGTTAAATGTTTAATTTGTGGTAAAGAATTAACTGACTATGTAGATTAAAAAAGAGGGTAGTTTTGGATAAAAAACATATAAAATATACTATCATACATAAAAAAGCTTTTTTAATAATAGAGAAAAAACTTTTAGGAAAAAATACTATTAGAGGATATTTACATGATTTAGATAAAATTATTTTATATATATTTTTTGATTATAAAACAGTACATAATTTTCATAGAAAATATTCTAAACATCATTCTTTAAAAGCAAAAACAAAAAATGATTATATTCAAATGGTTATTGATTGGGAATGTGCTAGATATACAAAACCAGACAAGCCATTAAATGCAAAAGAAACATTGTATAAATTTTATCCTGAACTTGAAGATAAAATAATGCCAATTTTAAAAGAATTTAATTTATATCAATAAACATAATAAAAATTATTTAATATAAGAGGAGAATGTTATTGTGGGACTAACATGTAAATCAATTGGGAAAATGAGAAGTCTTATAAGAAAAGTAAATAATGAATTGTTAAAGGAAAAACAATTAAACAAACAGAAAAAAGAAAGATAAACAAAATGAAAATAAAGATAAGGAAAAATAATCATGTTATCTATACCACAAAATTGTGATAGTTGTAATAAATCATTTGTATGTAAATTTAAAGAAGATATTTCTAAAGAAAAAGAAAAAATTATTAATAATATGCAAAATACAACATTACCATTAACTATTGAAATAACTTGCCAGCAATATGATTCCAGAATTCCGAGTCTTACAAGAAAATAATAAATTAAGAAGGTTAATACAATGAAGAAAAATTCAAAAAAAGATTTTGTTCAACAAAATGAATTATATAATTTATATAATACTTTAGAAACGATACATATATTAAATTTTCCATATTTACGTTTCGGTCAATTTATATTAAATTTTGAAAAGTATGTAAGAAATAATAAAAATGAAGATTTATTTTATGTGGATAATAATAAATTAATTGATTATTTAAAAGATTATAAAACTGAAAACTTAAATTAAAATTAAAAAAATAGTAACTATAAAAAAACAAATCAAATTCAAATCATATAATTCATTTTAAAAATCCATATAAAAAATAATTGAATAAAACATTTGTAGGGTGTAAAACACAGCCACCCTTGGGTTAAAATCGCCCTAAAATAGCTGTTTTTATATAAATAATTTATATAGATTTAATTTCTGTGTTCCAGTCTATATAGGCTGTTAATTATAAAAAAAATATGGAGGTAATTTGATTTTATGCAAACTAAAACTATTACAAAAAATGTACCAACACAAGTCCATACAAGAAAATTGGATAGAATGGTAGCTAGAGAAAATATGAAAAAATTAGGAATTGTACATATTAATAAAAATAATTTCTTTGCAAATAATTGGAGAAATTATATTACAATTTGAAAATTATTAAATATTAATATTTTAATTAATTTAATGTACTAGGAGGAAATTTTATTTAATGGTAAAAAAAGAAAAGAAAGTATTAGAAAAGAAAAATTGGACAAATTCATTTATGCTTATCGGCGAAGCAAAAATTAATGAATATACTTTTAAGACTGATGAAAAATCAGAAAAATCAGATTGGATTTATAACAGTCTTAATCTTGGAATATATTGTGGAGAAACGTGTGGAACCGTATATGCAGAATTGATGGGTGGATATGGTGCAGAAAGAGATAATGTAGTCTATGTTCATGGAAAAGATGAAAATGGTAAAGATGATTTTGATAATAAATTTACTATTGATTGGGATGATAGATTTGATAACGATATTCTTGAATCTGTTGGAGATTTATGTTTTTTAACTGTTGGACTTGAACGTGATAAAAATAAAAAGGTTTATTATAAAAAATTTTTAACTCCTTATGATGCTATTGCTTATATCAAAGATAATTTAAAGGAAGATATGATTGTAAATGTTAAAGGTAATTTAAGATATTCTACATATAACGATGTTACCCAAGTTAAAAAGGAAATTAATAGTATCGTACTTTCTAAAATTGATGATAGTAGTAAATATTGTGCAAAATTTACTCAAACAATGTTACTTACTAAAGATAGTGTAGGCAAAGCAGATAAAAATACTGGAATTCTTCCAATTTATGCAAAAGTGCTTGATTATATTAGAGAATATAAAGGTAAAGAAGTAAAAACTAATATTCCATATGATAAAGCATTTGAATATGAATTAGATCTTTCTAAACCTGAAATTTCTCAAAAAGTAGTAGAAAAAGTATTTAAAGTATTAAAAGGTGTAACAGAAGTAACATTTGAAGGAGATTTAATTGAAGGTGGTGCAGTTGTAACTGCAACAGAAGATGATATTCCTAACGATATCAAAACTCTTATTGAAATCGGTGTTTATACTCTTGAAGAAGCTTTAACTAAATGTAGTGTAAATTCTGGCAGAGAAAAAAGAATGGTAATTAGAAAACCTAATATTAAAATTGTTGAAGATAAAGAAGGTAATAAGACTCCTATTATTCAAAAATTTGATAAAAAATACGAAGAAGAAGATTTAATTCTTGATTTTATGATTAATGTTGATAATGATGAAACATCTGAAGAAACAGAAAACTCAGATAATAATGAAGAACTTCCTAATACTAATGATACTTCTTGGTTAGATAAATTATAAATAAAAAATATTAAATTATAAATAAAAAATATATTGAGGTTGCTAAAACGCAACCTCTTAAAATAAAAAAATAAAGGAGAAATAAATAATTGGGAAAATACGGTAAAAAAAATCATGTAAAATTAGATCCATTTGCATATAATATTTGTTTACTTGGTGAAAGTAAAGTTGGGAAAACTACTTTAATTAAAGAAGTATGTGAAAAATTATCTGGTGAAGATGGATATATGTTCCTTGAATGTGGTCAAGAACGTGGCGCAGATGCAATCGAAGGAATTCATTATGTAAACTGTCCTGAATGGAATATGGATTATGATGAAATTACAAACAGTATTGGTTTTGAAGATGTATGTGATGATATTATTGAGAATAAAACATCGGATTATTCTGAATTAAAAGTAGTTATTATTGATACATATGATCAGTTAATTAATATTGCCGAAGATGAATCAGTAAGATTATGGAATAGAGATAATCCTGAAAAAAGAGCAAATAGCATCAATGCAGTATGGGGTGGTTTTGGTAAAGGTGAAAAGAAAGCAATTGAGATTATGTTTAATAAGATTGCAGAATTAAGAAATGTCGGTGTATCTACTATTATTATTGGACATGTTAAAACAAAAGATATTTCTGATCCTGTATCTGGCGAAACATATCAAATTCTTACATCAGATCAGCAGCAAAATTATTTTAATGCATTAAAGAAAAATCTTCATTTTCTTGGACTTGCTTATATTGATAGACAAATTGTTAAAGAAAAAACTGGGAAAAAGAATATTGTTACAAATAAAGAAGAACAAGTTAATAAAGTAAAAGGTGAATCAAGGAAGATTAAATTTAGAGATGATAATTTCTGTGTTGATAGTGGCTCAAGATTTGCAGAAATTGTTAATGAAATTGATTTAGATGCTAATCAATTTATCACAGCTATTACCGATGCAATCAAAGCAGAACAATCTAAATCAGGAAAATCTTTTGATGAAATAAAAGCAGAACAAGAAGCAAAAGAAGTAGAAAATTTAAAAGAAATTGCAAAAGCCGAAAAAATAAAAAAAGAAGCAAAAAAGCTTGAAAATGCAATTTCTAAAATTACTAATTTTATTAAAGAAAATAAATTAGAAATGGATAAAATTAAACCTATTATTGCAAAATCAAAAGAACTTGGATATGAAAATCCAACTTTGATTTCAAATATTGATGATGCCGAAAAAGTATTATCATTAATTTCATAAAATTAAAATAAAACAAGAAGGAAGGATTGAATTGGGGAATAAAAAAATGACGAGTATTGAAAAAGAACAATGGGATAAATTATACCAATATGTAAAAAAAGAAATACTCTTATATAATGATTCTCAGTCAATTCCTTCTAGTCTTGTTTTAAGACTAAAAGGATTGACAACAGGAAAATATATAGAAAATAAAAATATTAAAGATAAAGCTAATTATTCATATGAAATTATTTTATATACTTTTCAAATTTGTAGACCATCTATTATGAGCGCAATTTCCAATAAAGTATTTGAATCTGAAAGTAACAAATTTAATTATATATGTAAAATTGTTGAAAATAATATAAATGATGTTTATTTAAGAGTACAAAAATCAAAAAAAATAGATGAAAATATCGACAAATTAGATATAAATATTTTATCTCATAACACTGGTGAATATCAAAAAAAGACAGAAGAATTAAAAAATAAAAGACTAGATAAATTGTGGTAAGGCGGTGAGTAAATATAGCAACAACAAAATCTACCACAAAAGGTAAAAAACTAACTGCTTTTGAACAAGAACAAATTGAAACTATTAAAAAAATTGTAGAATATAAAACTGCTGCAGAAGCAAATATTGTTTCAATTTTATATAAAAATCCTGATACTATTTATGATACAGATTTGGAACTTGAAGAATTTAATAATAACATTTGGAAAGTTTACTGGACAATTGCTAATGATATTATTAAATTAGAAAAGAAAAATTCTTTAGATGAAATTACAGTCGGTTTATATCTTGAAAAACATCTCAAATTAAAAGGAAAATATGATGAATATGGTGGATATGACACAATTATAAATGCTAGTACTTATGTTAAAGAAGAAAATTTAGATGGATATATTCAAGAATTACGAAAATGGAATAGTGTAATTAAATTAGCTAAACAAAATTATCCGGTAAAAGATAGGCTTAGCGATTATTGCGATATGACTGCCGAAGAAATATATGATGAATGGGAAGCATTTATAAATGATATTTTTGTAAATATTGATTGTGATGTAAAAAGTTATGATATTACCGATGGTATTGATGAATTAATAGAAGAGTTAGATAAGGGAATGGCGTTAGGACTTCCATATAATAATATGGATATGCTTACAAAAGAAACAGGAGGACAATATCTAGGATGTATTACTTTGGTTGGTGGACTCAGTAATGTAGGTAAATCTACTTTTGCAAGAAACGCTGTTATACCTACCGCCATAAAGAAAAAAGAAAAATTTGTTGTAATGATAAATGAAGATGATTTGAAAAAATGGCAAAGAGAACTATTGGTATTTGTTGCAAACAATATTATCAAAGAAGATTTACAAAAACATGTTGTTAGAGATGGTCATTATACAGATAATGTTAAAGGATTATTGTATAAATCTGCTAATTGGATTAAAGAACAGACACAAAACCATATTTTAACAATTATACCTTTTAAGCGATATAAAACTTCAAATGCTATAAAAGTATTAAAAAAATATTCTAGCATGGGTGTAAAATATTTTCTTTTAGATACTTTTAAAATGGACGCAGGAACAGTAAGTGAAAATTCATGGTTAGAATTACAACAAAATATGGTTGAAATTAACGATGTTGTTAAACCTGCTTCAAAAAATGTACATATTTTAATTACGTTTCAATTATCAAAAGGAAGTATAAAACAACGATATTATACACAAGACAACGTTGGAATGGCAAAAAACATTATTGATCCAGTATTTACTTGTATTATGATACGAGATTTATATGATGATGAATATACAGGTGAAAGAAGAGAATTGAAAGTTTATCGTCTTGAAGGTAAGAATGGCAAAACAAAAATTCCTGTTAAATTAGATAAAGAAAAACATTATCAAATCTTATTTTTGATAAAGAATAAAGAAGGTTCTACGGGTCAATATCAAATAGTGATGGAACATGATATGTCCAGAAACATTATGAAAGAAGTTGGGATAACAAATGTTCCAGTTGATTTTTAAATATTAATATTAAGGTGGTGATTATAAATATATGACCGTTCTTGAATTAAAAGAATGGATTTACAATAATAATAAGATTGAATTTATTTTAAATGAAATTGGGTGCGGTTATATAGTTTATCACCCATTAAAAGAATATTATAGTTGTTCAAATTGTAATGGTGATAATAAAGGTGCAATTAATATAAAAAATAATAAATATTTGAATTGTGTTAATTATACTAGAGAAAAAGAGTTTGATAGTAATTCTGATTTACTTACACTTGTTCAATATAATAAAAAATTGAATAATAAAAATTTTTCTTTTTTTGATACAATAAAATATTTGCATAAAATATTAAGACTTCCTCTTACATTAAAAAAACAAGAAGAAAAAAAGGAAATAATTGATCCACTATATATATTTAAAAAAGTAAGAATAAAAAAAAGAAAACAAAATGTGTTAGATTTTCATGTATTAAATGAAAATGAACTGCAAGATTTCGTGCCTTATATACATATAGATTTTTTTCGAGATGGAATTATGCCATGGACGGTAAACAAATTCAACTTAGCTTATAGTTATAGATATAAAAGAAATGTAATTCCTTTAAGATATTGGCTTACTGGTGAATTACTCGGTTTTAATATGAGAACATCTGTAGAAAATTATGATTTATTTGATATAAAAAAATATTTTATAACACCTGGGTATCCAAAACAAATAAATTTATTTGGTTTATGGGAAAATAGAAAAACAATTCAAGAAAAAGGATATGTTATTGTATATGAGGCAGAGCGATCTGTGTTAAAAAGAGATAGTTTGAATGACGCTACTGGTGTGGCTCTTAGTGGACATGATATATCAGATGAACAAGTAAAAATACTTATAGGATTAGATTGTGAAATTATTATTGCATTGGATAAAGACATAAATATTAATTATATTAGATATTGTTGTGAAAAATTTTATGGAATAAGAAAGATTTCATATATATATGATACACATAATCTTTTAAGCGAAAAAGATAGTCCAGCAGATGCACTAGATAAAATATTTAATTTTTTATTACAATATAGAAAAATTTATGATTTTAGTGAACATCAAAAATATTTACAAAGTTTAAATGAAAAATGAGGTATTAAATGGGAAGAAAAACAAGCGAAGAATTAGAAGAAATAAAAAAGAAATATAATACAAATCGATTATGGAGTTGGTCACGTTTTAATTCTTATCATAATAGTCCTTTTGAATATTATTTAAAATATATAAAAAAATTACCAGAAGATAGGCAAGATTGTATTTATACAGTTACAGGTGGTATGGCGCATGATATTATGGAAAAATTATATTTAAAGAAAATTATATATAATGATATGGATAGTGAATTTGAAGATGCATGGATGACAGCAGGTATTGCGAACCTTAAATTTGATAGAAATGATAGTGAAAAAAATAAAAAAATTGCTGATAAATATTATAAAAATCTAAAACATTTCTTTAATAATCATCATAGAATTCCACACAATATTGAAATTGAAAAATTTATTAGTATTTTAATTAATAAAAATGTATTTATTGGATATATAGATGCAATTTTTAAAGATGATAATGATTGTTTCAATATTTTAGATTGGAAAACATCTTCTATATATAAGGGAGAAAAAGCATTAAATGAATGTGGACAATTAGTAGTTTATGCTATTGGATTACATCAAATGGGTATTCCGTATGAAAAAATAAAGATATGTTGGAATTTTTTAAAATATGTAAAAATTGAATGTGAACAAGCGAATGGGAAATGGACTACAAGAGAAATTGAAAGATGTGAAATAGGAAATAAACTACAAACAAGCGTAAAAATGTGGCTAAAAAAATTGGGATACGAAGATAAACTTGTAAATTTCCTTGATATGTTGGCGCAAACAAATGATATAAAATGTTTACCTGAAGATGTACAAGCTAAATATAAATTTAATGATTGCATTATATATGTAGATTTAACTCAGGAACTTATTAATAAATGGGTTGATAATATTACAAATACAATTGATGAGATTGTAAAAAAAGAAGAAGAATATGATATTGAGAAATTAATTGATAAAGAAGAAGCTGAAAAGATATTTTTTGATACACCAAATCAAGTGGAAAAACAAAGTTATTATTTTTCTACACTATGTGCGTATTCTCCTAATTTACATAAACCATATAAAAAATATTTGGATGAATTAACAGCACAACAAAATGGAAGTAATTTATTCAGTGGAATTGGTTGTAACATATCTGAAAAAGATAATGATGATAAAAATGAAGATTTATCTTGGTTAGATAATCTATAAAGGTGGTGACTATTTGAATTATACAGTATATCACCTACATAGCGATTTAAGTAATGGTATTACCAATATAGATAGTGTTACAAAATATAATGAATACATTTCTTATGCTCAATCATTAGGAATGAAAGCCATGGGATTTTCGGAGCATGGTTCTATATTGGAATGGGTACATAAAAAAAATAAAATTGAATCATGTGGTATGAAATATATTCATGCAGAAGAATTTTATGTAACAGAACAATTATATTTTGAACCTGATACAACAGAATTATGTGAATCATTACTTGGAACAGATGAAAAAGAAGCACAAGAAGAAATTTATAAATATATAGAAAAAAATAAAACCCAAAAAAGAGATAATTATCACTGTGTTTTGATTGCTAAAAACTATGATGGAGTAGTCGAATTAAATGAATTATCTTCAAAAGCATTTGTAAGAGATGGTCATTTTTACTATAATCCTAGAATTTCATTTGATGAATTAATATCTACATCAGATAACATAATTATTTGTACAGCATGTATTGGTGGTATTTTGGCTAGTGGTACAAAAGAAATACAAGAAAAATTTTTAAATTTTCTAATTGCCAATAAACATAGATGTTATTTGGAAATACAGCATCATTGTGATGATATGCAAATTAAATACAATCAGTATCTTGCTATTATCTCAAAAAAATATGAAATACCTTTAATTGTAGGAACGGATACACATGCTTTAAATGAAAAACATTTACTTGGCAGATCAATTATGCAAAAATCAAAAGATGTAAAATTTGATAATGAATCAAATTGGGATCTTACTTTTAAAAGTTATGATGAATTAGTAAAAGCATATGAAAAACAAGGGGCAATAGCTAAAGATGTTTATCTTAAAGCGATAGAAAATACAAATGTTATGGCTGATTCCATAGAAGAATTTAAATTAGATTATTCAAAAAAATATCCTAAATTATATGATGATTCTATGGGAGTTTTTAAACAAAAAATATTAGATGGCATCAAAGAAAGAGGGGTAGATAAATATAGTAATTTTCAAGAATATAAAGATAGAATTGCATATGAAATTGAAACATATAAACATAATAATGCAATAGACTTTATGTTGCTTGAAGAAGATTATAAAAGAGAACTTAGAAAACAAGGTGTACATTATGGATATTCAAGAGGTTCTGTATCTGGTAGTATAATAGCTTATCTTCTTGGAATTACAGATGTAGATAGTATTAAATTTAATTTGAACTTTGAACGTTTTATGAATAAAGAGAGAATTAGTCTTGCAGATGTAGATTCAGACTGGTTTAGCGAAGATAGATGGAAAGTTAGAAAATATTTATTTGAAAAAAAGGGATTATATTGTTGTAACATTATTACATTTAATACAATAAAAATGCGTGGTGCAATTAAAGATGTTGGAAGAGCATTAGGAATGACACCACAAGAAACACAAGAATTATCAAATCTTGTTCAAGAAGATGAAAATAAAAAAGAATTTGTAGACGAAAAAATCAGAAATAAATATAAAGAATTATTTGAATATGTAGATATTGTAGTTGGTACAATTACGTCACTTGGAAGACATGCAGCCGGACTTGTTGTATCACCGCATAATGTTGACAAAGCGTTTGGAACATTATACATATCTTCTGATGATAAACCAATTTCACAAATAAACATGAAAGAAATAGATTCATTAAATTATGTAAAATTGGATATCCTTGGACTTGATTGTATAGGGCTTATAGATAAAACATGTAAAGCGGTAGGTATTCCATTTATTACACCAGATAATATTGATTTTAGTGATAAAGAAGTTTGGAATGATATTGCAAAAGATACTACTTTAATTTTTCAATTTGAATCCGATTTTGCAGGTTCATATTTAAAAGATATTTTAAGTGAAAATACAATAAAAAATATTAGAAAACAAAACCCTAATTTCTCATACATAGATTTAATGAGTATGGCCAATGGTGCCATTCGACCAGCAGGAGCATCTTATAGAACAGAATTATCACAAGGAATATATAGAGATAATGGACATGTTGCATTAAATAATTTTTTGGCTTCTACGCTTGGATATTTAGTATATCAAGAACAAATTATAGAATTTTTATATAAATTTTGTGGTTTTACAATGGGTGAAGCTGATATTGTTCGTAGACATTTTAGCAAAAAAACAGGTACAGAAAATGATATACCAATTATTAAAAATGGTGGTCATATGCTTAATGATAAAGGAAAATCAATAAATGATCATTATATCAAAGGTTTTATACAAACAATGAAAAATGATTATGATATTGACAATGAAAAAGCTGAGGAATTAATTGTAAATTTTCTTCAAGTAATTATTGATGCTTCAGAATATTTGTTTTCTAAAAATCATGCTGACCCATATTCATTTTTAGGTTTTGCTTGTGGATATTTAAGACATTATTATACAATCGAAACATTAACATCTGCACTTAATATTTATTCTTCTGATAAAGAAAAATCATTGAATATTAAAGAATATATTTTATCTAAAGGTTATACAATCGAACCAATAAAATTTAGAAAATCAAAAGCAGAATATGAATATGATAAGAAAAATGGAATTATTTATCAAGGTATTGGATCAATAAAATATTGTAATGATATTATTGCCAATGAATTATATGCATTAAAAGATAATAAATATAATTCATTTGTAGAATTACTTAAAGACATAAAAGAATATACATCTATAAATTCTCGACAATTAGAAATACTTACTGGATTAAATTTCTTTTCTGAATTTGGGAAAAATAAATACTTATTACAAATTATAAAAATTTATGATAAATTTGCAAATTGTAAACAATTAAGAAAAAGCAAATTAGAAGAACTGGGCATTTCTGAATATTTAGCAAAAAAATATTCAGAAAAAGAAACAAATTCTTTATATAAAGAAATAAATAATGTTGGATTAGTTGAAGAATTATGTGGAAATTTAGAGAATAAAGAGATGGGAATAATTGAAATGATTAAATTTGAAAAAGAACATCTTGAAATGGTTGTCTATACTAATCCAAAAGTAAGTGATAATTATTATATTATAGTTGATTATAAAACATACAAAGACACTACTAAACCTTATTTTACAGCACGAAAAATTAAAACAGGAGAAGAAATACATTCAAGAATAAAACAAAGTAAAATATTTAAAGAAAATCCATTTGGATTATATTCTGTATTAAAAATAAAAGAATTTGATAAGGAATTTAAAAAGAAACCTATTAATGGTGTATGGACTGTGACAAATGAATTAGAAGATGTATTAACAAATTATGAAGTAATTAAATAAATGAGGTCATAAATTGAAAAATAATAAAAATGAAAAAGAAGTATTATTTAAAGGTAAAATAGTAAGACCTGTATTTGAAAGCGAAGATTATAGAGTGTATGCGGT
>CAQBRY010000046.1 GCA_948762645.1 uncultured Eubacteriales bacterium
ATCAAGGACCTTGCAACGCCATTTTTAAATCCCAAAAATATAAATAATGCAAAAAGGATTATTATAACCACATCCAAAAGAAATATACTCAACCTAATACTCCACTCTTTCTTTTATATTTCTAATTAATATATCATAAATTTTACCATATAACAACATATATAATCAAAAAAAAATTATATTTTCAACAAAAAATTATCTTATCTAAAGATTATTATAAAAATAATTATAATTCACTTCAAACTTATATCATAAATTTTATTTTCCTGCATAACATATACTTTACTTGGTGACGCAAGCTTTATAGACTTAGATATACTTGATGTGTCAAAAATACCGTCTAAATTTCCTGATATATTATATACGTAAATTTGATTTTCTGATAACGCAGCAATCTTTCCTCCTTTATATGAAACACTTTGAAATTTAGTATCAGACGAAACTTTTGCAGTTACACTTCCATCTATTCCTATTAATATTATTTCACTGTTTTGTCCACTGTTTGTGGGTAATATATTATAAACTATTCCATGATCTTTATCGAAATCAAAGCAGGAAAGTATTTTTTTGTCATACTCTATATCTTTTTTAGAGCCTGTCCGGGAATTTAGTATACTTACTTTCTTATCCCCGACCACTACAATATTATCATTAGAAAAATATCTAATAAAAAATAACATATTATCGTCAAATTCGAACTGATATTTTGGTTCTTCTGATTTTAAATCGTGTATGTATACAAACGATGTAAGTACTCCTTCCTTCGTATAGAATCCGCAGGTAGATAAAGTCTTTGAATTGTCCGAAACAGCCACATCAGACACACATTTATTTGCAAAATAATATTTATATATTTCCCTATTCGACCCATTATATACAGTCATTTCGCTTAAAAAATCTTTAGAGTCCGTAATTAATGCATACGTCCCTGATTCTGATATGCCACAGCAAATTATCTTATTTTCATATGAAGATTTATATAAAGTTCTAGACAAAGTATCTATTCTATAATCATTTCCTCCAACATCATATATTATAAATCTTCCCCCATTATATCTAAACGAGGGATTACTGAAATTGTGATTCTTTACACATATCTGTTTGGCAGAATTATTAAGAGCTACAAATGAATTGTCGCTTAAAAACAAAACATTGCCGCCATATAAAGTAAAATTGTTATTTTTTATCTTATGATTACTTATATCATAGGGAAATCCATTTCCCCTGCCCATAGAACTTATTTTATCCTCAAGAAAATTGACAATGTTATTAGGGTGAAAATGATTTAGATTAAACCACATTATTATAGATAAAATACTAATAATCAATATAAAAGAAATATCTTTTACTTTCTTAATATTTCCCTCATAGAAAAAAGGCTTTTTAAATTTTTTTATAAAACGATTTGTCATAGAATTAATCCTTCGTAAAAAACTTTATTAAGATATAATCCACAAGCCGGAGAAGTAGGACCCGCATATTTACGATTTTTTAAAGATAATATAGTATTTATGTCTTCCCCTCTTCCCCTAACGTTTCTAAGAAGAGTTCCAACCATGATTCTAACCATATTATATAAGAATCCGTCCGCCTTTACCTTAAAAATTATTAAATTTCCTTCTCTGTAAACTTTAAAATATTCAACCGTCCTTGTCATGTCGCCTACTTTCCTTTTATCAAAGGTACAAAACGACGTAAAATCCTTTTTTCCTACATAATTTTTGGCCATCATATCTAACTTATACTCATCTAAAGGATACCAATAATGTAAAGCATAGCCATCCAGGAATGGATTTCTAATTTGATGATTCCATATTTTATATATGTACTCTTTGCCCCTACATGAATATCTGGCATGAAAATTTTCATCTACATCTATACATTTTAATGCCGATATATCTTTAGGTAAATACTTATTTATGGCTAAAACTAATTTATTACAAGGTATAGGACTTCCAATTTTAAAACTTATACAGTACATATTAGCATGTACACCGCTGTCCGTCCTGCTGCATCCCTTTATATCAGGTAAATATCCCAGTACTTTTTTTAACGCTTTTTGATATACTTCTTGAAGTGTAACAGCATTTTTTTGTATTTGCCACCCGTGATACCTTTTTCCATCATAGCTTATGACCATCATTATATTTCTCTTGCCGCTTATATCAGATAGTTGCAATATATCACTCCTATCAATATAACAATTATATATACTAAGCATAAAATATCAAGAATTCCTATTTTAAATTCTCGAATACTTGTTCTTTTAATAATATCGTTATAGCACCGGCTTTCCATAGCTACGGCTAAATCTGAAGCTCTTTTAAAAGATAAAAAAAACAAGGGAAATATTACCGGTATATAAGCTTTTACTTTCTTTATAATATTTTTATCATCTAAGTCTGCCCCTCTTGACCTTTGGGCATCTATTATTTTATTAGTTTCCTCAAAAATTATAGGAACAAACTTTAATGATATAGTAATCATAGTGGCAATATCCTGAACGTTAATTTTAAATATACTAAGCGGTTTCATAAAAGTTTCTATCGCAAAAGACATATCATTTGGAGACGTCGTAAACATCACTGAGCTGCTCACAAATAATAAGCTTGCTATCCTTAAAATAATTACCACACTATTTTTTATACTGTCAAACGTTACAGTAAAAATCCAAAATTTAAAAATCGCCTCTCCATAGCCATAAAAAGCATTAAATATACAAGATAATAATATAAAAAATAAAATATATTTTGTACTTTGAAAATACACTTTAAAAGATGTCCCCGAAAATATAACTATTAACATAACGCTTAAAACCAAAATAAACAAAGAAAACAAATTTCCAGATATAAAAGATATTATCATAAAAATAATAGATGATAATAACTTTATTCTAGGATCTAATTTATGTAGCAATGAATTTCCCGGAATATATTGCCCCAAATACATATTTCCCATCATATATAAATTACCCGCTTTGCTTCCTTAATAGCTTAAGTATTTCGTCGGTAGCACTTTCTACAGTAACAACTTTTTTATTTATATTATATCCTTTATTAGAAATATTAGAAATTATTTTTGTAACTTGAGGCACGTCCAAATTCATACTCTTTAAATTATCATAATCATAAAATATGTTCTCCGGAGTATCTACCATTTTGATTTTTCCCTTTTCCATAACTACTACCCTATCAGAAATCTGTGCTACTTCCTCCATAGAATGGGAAATAAATATAACCACACCTTTGTTTTTACTATGATACTCCAACACATTATTTATTATATTCTCTCTTGACAAAGGATCAAGCCCGGAAGTAGGTTCATCTAAAATTAATACTCTAGGATTCATTGCAAATATTCCGGCAATGGCTACTCTTCTTTTTTCTCCTCCTGAAAGCTCAAATGGAGAGCGATTTAAAAATTTTTTATCCATATTTACAAATCTTAAAGCTTCATATACTTTCCCTTCTATATCTTTTTCACTTAAACCCTGATTTCTTGGTCCAAATGCAATGTCTTCATACACAGTCTGAGAAAACAACTGCTTTTCCGGATACTGAAAAACCAGTCCCACTTTAAAATAAACGTCTTTTCTGCTTTTATAGTCTTTCCAGATGTCTTTTCCATATAAAAGTACCTTCCCGGATGTAGGTCTCATAATACTGTTGAGCATCTGAACAAACGTAGACTTTCCAGACCCCGTGTGGCCTATTATTCCTATTATCTCTGAGTCGCTAATTGATAAGTTAATGTTATCAACAGCTTTTTTTTCCAAGGGCGTACCTTTATTATAAACATAGGAAAGACCACTAATATCTAATGCTGACATTTAACTTCCTCCAAAAGAGATAAGATTTCTTTTGTGCATAGCTTCGTATCTGGGAACTTTGATTTTATTTTATAACCTTGCTTTTCAAGATTACAAAGTAATTTTATTGAAGAAGGTGGCAATAGTCCATAATCATTAAATAAACATTCGCTTTGAAAAAGTTCTTCAGGAGTCATTTCCGATGCAATACTTCCCCGATCCATTATAATCACTCTGTCCGAAAGCGACAATTCGTACATATCGTGAGTTATAAGCACTACGGTTCTGCCAAACTGTTTGTTGAGCTTTACTATAGTCTCCAGCACTTCCTCTTTTCCGCTTGGATCAAGCATTGAAGTAGGTTCGTCTAAAACGATACATTCGGGATTCATAGCAAGTATCCCAGCTATAGCTACTCTTTGTTTTTGTCCGCCGGATAGAGCGTAAGTCGGACTTCCTCTATATTCATACATCCCAACGCACCTTAAAGCTCTATCTATACTTTCTCTCATTATATGCCTGTCTATTCCTAAATTCTCAAGCCCAAAAGCTACGTCTTCTTCCACTACACTGGAAATTATTTGATTATCAGGGTTTTGCATTACTAATCCTACTTTTTGACGTATATCAAAAACTCTCTGCTCACATTTAGTGTTTATCCCGCCAACTATTACTTCTCCTTTGCTAGGCACTAATACGGCGTTAAAATGTTTAGAAAGAGTAGATTTCCCACAACCATTTTTTCCAACTAAAGATATAAACTCTCCTTTACCTATTTTAAGATTTATATTTTTTAAAATATCTATTTTATTATCTCCATATTCACTTATGGGAGAAAAACTTACATCATTAAATAAAATAAAATCTTCCATTTAGGTACTCTCCCATATAGCAGTCGACCCTGATGGTAAAATTAAACCCGTAGATTTTACAGGTATTCCTATCTCGGAACAACTTACTTTGCCTCCTCGTTTTTTCTTTAAAACTTTTGAAAGCATGTAGTGCATAGTATATGGAGATAAACCCGTAGTATAAGAATTCAAGATAAAAAATGCAGGATTTTCCGACAGCAACTTTTCACATAAATCTAAAAATAAGTACAGATCCTTTTCTATCTTCCAAATCTCACCGTTACTTCCCCTTCCGTAAGACGGGGGGTCCATAATAATAGCGTCGTATTTCTTTTCGCGTCTTATTTCCTTTTTCACAAACTTTATGCAATCATCTACAATCCACCTTATAGCATCATCGGCTATATTTGAGATAAAAGCATTTTCTTTTGCCCACGAAACCATACCCTTTGAAGAGTCGACATGGCATACCTTTGCTCCAACCTTAGTACAAGCAAGTGTTGCACCTCCTGTGTAAGCAAATAAATTTAGTATATTTAGGCGTCTGCCGGACTTTAAAATCATATCTCTGATTAAATCCCAATTTACAGCTTGTTCAGGAAAAATTCCCGTATGCTTAAACCCCATAGTTTTAACATAAAAGTTTAGATCTTTATAAGACAACCTCCACTTATCTTTTATATCAGTAATAATCTGCCAATTTCCTCCGCCTTTATTCGATCTATGATATATTCCGTCGGGATTATTCCATGTTTCCTTCGCAAAATCTGATTTCCATATTATTTGCGGATCAGGTCTTATTAAAATTTTATTCCCCCATCTTTCGAGTCTATTGCCCTCAGACGTATCTAAAAGCTCGTAATCTTGCCACTGTGCAAATCTCATAAATTTAAATTTCTCCAATAACTCTCTTAATTTTTCAATAATTCCTTTAATTTAATGCATATATCATTCATTACTTCTTTAAGTAAAACTTCGTCAATACACTCAACCATTATTCTTATAAGCGGCTCCGTACCGGACTCCCTTACAACTACTCTGCCCTTATCTGCAAGTTTTTCTTCAGAATCGAAAATTATTTTATTGACTTTTTCATTACTGTTAAACTCTAGTTTCTGCTTTTGTGAGACCTCTACGTTCAAAATAGACTGCGGATATTTCGTCACCAGCTTACTAATTTCAGACAACTTCATTTTCCCCTGATTTAATATATTTAAAAGCCATACAGCAGTCAACTGTCCGTCACCAGTCGTAGAATAGTCAAGAAGTATCATATGCCCGGATTGTTCCCCGCCCAAATTATATCCTTTATCAAGCATTTCCTCTAAAACATACCTATCACCAACTTTTGTTGAGGAGAACTCTATTTCTTCACGCTTACAAAAATCCGTAAATCCCATATTAGTCATTATAGTACCTACAACCGTATTTTTTCTGAGCATACCATTTTGCTTCATATACATAGCGCAAATTGCCATAATGACGTCTCCGTCAACGACTTCACCATTTTCGTCAACAGCTAAACATCTATCAGCGTCTCCGTCAAAGGCTATTCCTAAATCCATATTATTATCTTTTACATATTTGGATAATCCTTCTAAATGTGTTGACCCACAATTGTCATTTATATTTATGCCATTCGGATTATTAGAAATAATATGGCAGTCTGCTTTTAGATCTTTAAACAACTTTTCAGCCGTAGAACATGCACTGCCGTTTGAGCAATCAACAGCTACTTTCATTCCGGAAAAATCTTTATTAACGCAGGATTCTAAATGTAAAATATAGTCTCTTACAGCACCAGTTTCTACAATAACATTTCCCAATTTATCCCCAATAAGATTTTCTTCGTTTTCAAATCCTGTTTCTAATAACTCCTCAATCTGGTTTTCAATCTTATCAGGTAATTTATATCCATTTGAATCAAATATCTTTATACCATTAAATTCATAGGAATTATGAGAAGCAGAAATCATAATGCCCGCATCCGCACTATACTTTTTTACCAAATACGCAACTGCAGGAGTCGGGACAACACCTAAAAGTAAAACGTCCGCTCCGGCAGAACATATTCCAGCCTGAAGTGCTCCTTCAAGCATATTTGAAGATAATCTCGTATCTTTTCCGATTAATATCTTCGGCTTTTTATGTTTATTGTTCGCTAATACTTCCGATACTGCTCTACCTATGTTCATAGCCAGTTCACAAGTTAAATCTTTGTTGGCTATTCCACGTACGCCATCCGTACCAAAAATTCTGCCCATATATTAATACTCCTTAAAAAGTAGTGTAAATTAAAATTTTATTTGATCTTCCAAATCATTGTCTGGAGGTAAAATACCTAAATGAGTGTATGCGGCCTTAGTTGCACATCTTCCTCTGGACGTCCTGCTTAAAAAACCAATCTGCATAAGATACGGTTCATAAACGTCTTCTATAGTTATAGCTTCCTCCCCTATTGAGGACGCTATAGTTTCAAGACCTACAGGTCCACCGCTGTAAGACCTTATAAGCGTTTCTAAAAGTTTTCTGTCATTAGAATCAAGACCAAGTTCATCCACTTCGAGTCTATCCAAGGCATCTTTAGCGATTTCAAATGTAATTTTACCGTTATTTATTACCTGTGCAAAGTCTCTTACTCTTTTAAGCATTCTATTAGCAATTCGAGGCGTACCTCTTGACCTTGAAGATATTTCAAGTGCTCCGTCATCATCTATGAGTATACCGAGTATGCCGGCACTTCTTTTGACTATTACCGCAAGTTCTTCCGGAGAATAAAGTTCCAGTCTGAGTACTACGCCGAATCTGTCTCTAAGCGGAGCTGTTAATTGACCTGCTCTGGTAGTTGCTCCTACTAAGGTAAACTTTTCAAGTGGCAAATGATATGACGTTGCCATTTGTCCTTTTCCGGTTACGATATCTATTGAAAAATCCTCCATAGCAGGATAAAGTATTTCTTCCACGCTTCGAGAAAGTCTGTGAATCTCGTCTATAAAAAGTACGTCTCCCCTTTTAAGACCAGTAAGTATTGCAGCTAAATCTCCGGGTCTTTCTATGGCCGGCCCCGACGTTATTTTTATATTTACTCCCAATTCCTTTGAAATTATTACGGATAAAGTCGTTTTACCAAGTCCCGGAGGACCGTATAGTAAAACATGATCCAAAGGTTCCCGTCTTATTTTGGCGGCCTCTATAAAAACAGATAAATTATCCTTTACTTTACTTTGTCCTATATACTCGCTAAGGCTCAGAGGTCTTAAAGGATTATCCACTTCCATACTATCATATGTATTTTCCTGAGGATCTAGAAGTCTATTTTCCAAGTCGTTACTCAAATATATCAATTCCCCTTACTTATAGATTGAAGAGCTGTTCTTATCAGCTGTTCTACAGGTAAAGATGCATCCAATCCTGACAGTGCAGATGATATTACATTTTGATTATATCCTAACACCTCAAGGGCTTTTGAAGCCTCTAAAATATTTCTTGATGCAGATAATACTCCAAAATCACTGTTTTTCTTTTCAATTTTAGACATCTTAAATTTATCCCTAAGCTCCAAAACTATCCTCTCTGCAGTCTTTTTTCCTACACCAGATACCTTCGTAATACTGCTGCTGTCATTTGACGAAACAAAAAATGCAATTTGCGACGCACTGAACTCGGAAAGTATAGCAAGTCCTGCCTTAGGTCCGACCCCAGACACTGAAGTTAACATCTTAAAACAGTTTAATTCATCAATATCTGAAAATCCAAATAAATCTACGGCATTTTCTCTTACATTCATATATGTAAATACTTTAACTTCGTTTCCAATTTCTTGTTTCACTGCTCTTTGAGTTTCGCCACTTGTTAAGCATTTATACCCTACTCCACAGCATTCTACCACAATATAATTGTCTTCTACAAAAATAAGTGTTCCCCTTAAACTATATATCAACTTATTATCTCCTTCTCATCAAAAGACTATTTATCCTCTTTCCCGAACTGTTCGAATGACATATTGCTATAGCTAATGCATCTGCTGCGTCATCGGGTTTGGGAGTGTCTTTTAATAAAAGTAATTTTTTGGTCATTTCCATAATTTGATTCTTTTGCGCTTTGCCATATCCAGTAATAGACATTTTAACTTCCAACGGAGTATATTCATATATCGGTATTTTATATTTTCTCGCAGCTAATAATATTACCCCTCTAGCTTGTGCAACGTCTATTGCAGTTTTGTGATTGTTTTGGAAATAAAGTTTCTCTATAGACACCTCAGAAGGATTAAATTCATTTATTAATTTAGACACCTGGTCAAATATTATTTCAAGTCTTGAATCAAAATTATCTTTAGCCTCCGTAATAATAGCTCCATGTTTCCTATACTTATATCTACTATTTTCATACTCAATAATACCATATCCTATGATCGCATAGCCAGGGTCTATACCTAATATTATCATTTATTATACCTCTATTCAACAAACAAATTTTTATATAAATAAATTAAACACTAAATAAACCGTATTAAATGTACCCTAGTACGGTTTATTAATATTTTATAGAAATATCATTCGAATAACAATTTTCAAAATATATAGTCTGACTAAATTCTTTCACCAAATAACCATCTAGAAAACCAAGTAATAATTAGTGATAGACTCCTTTGCCCACGGTTAATTTGATCAATAATATTAGGTCCGATCGCAACTTCAGGTTCTCGCTGTAAATCACTGACAGGCTCAGGTTCTTCATTTTCATTTTGTACAGGATCACCACAAGTGACTGACCCAACTATACTTCTTCCTTCTCTAACATTTCTAGCAATTGCATTACTTATCACGGTCACATCTCCTGATACATCGTTGATATGTCTTACAGCTTCTACTAAAGGGGGACAGATGTTGAGCCTGAATGTTGATTGCATCATCTTTTCCCGCTAATTACCCTGTAATAACAGTCAGATCCCGGACAGCTACATTAGCACAAGGAATCGTTTCGTTAGCAAACTTTCTCAAGCCTTTATGCCATGAAACCATAACAGTAAGCGCAACACAACACACAGATTTAATAGCTATTAGGGTATTTGTAAAAGTTACTGACATATTTTCTTGATGCATATTCCATTCACCTGAGTCCTTAAATACATTTATTTTATTATAATATATAATTAACAGTATATCAATTCATTTTAATAAATACTAAATTATTATAAATCACGACCATGTCTTTCAGGCATGGCCATAATTTTTTATATACCTCCATTAATAACATCTAAAACTATTTTATAATTAAATATGTATCCCACTTCATAATAAAGCATTAATAGAAATTGTAACACATATATTAAAAATTTTAGGTATTTACTATTTAATAAAGTTATATTCCTTCTCTTTCAAAAAATTCTTCTATTTCATAATATATGTACTTAAAAGGTACAACCTTTAAATTTATATGATTTACTAACTTCTTTACAAAATCCTTATCTACAGAAATATCTGATACTTTTTCTCCATATTCAGATTCAATCCCAAAAGATTCATAATATCCTATATCATTATTAAATAGAGTTTCTTTTATTATTTTATATTTCATGTAAATTTCTCCTTTTATTAATGATTTTATAATAAATTAAAAAGGAAAAATTGTATTTAGAATTTTTTAGAAATTAAAAAAATGTAAAAATATGATGTTTTTCTAAAATTTTCTAAATATTTAGGATATTTTAAAAAGCAATATTTATTAGTTTTCTAAATTATTCGCAATATAAATCAAAAATTCTCTAGCCGTAGGATGACCTCTATCTTTATTTATAGGTCTTTTATACTCTCTTTGTAATATTTCAGGATCAGTATTGGTCCATGTTTCATTAATAAGATTTCTTATATTAGTATCTATCAATTTTACATCTACCTTTATAATCTCAGATAAAACAGGATAAACATTTTTGAAAAGTACTACTTTCTTTCCCTCCATAAACTTTATAATGCTAATGCAAAATACCATCTGATTAAATCCTTGTCTGCTCTCATAGACTTTAAATTTGCTAAGTTTTCTTCTTATTAATTTACAATTATATTCAAAAATTTCCGGATCAAAATCATTAGGTAAATCAAGGCTTTTAGAGTTTATTGCATTATGTATCTTATTTTCGTCAATTTCATTTTGCTCTTTATTTCTTTTCTCTGACATTTTACTGGCTACACCGATAAAAAATAAAACTATAGGTATAATCAATAAAAGAAAATTTGAAAGTATTATTCCAAAATTCTCCACTTCGTTGCAATAGTGTTTTACGTAATATTTCATGTATAAAACACATAAAAGTGCTAAACAAAAACCTATCCATGAATATTCATAAGTTGATAGTTTTCTTATGATTTCTAATTTTATAAATCTAAACGTATATAAAAATAAAAATATACCAAAGTTAATAATTACGGTCAATGTCCAAACAAACATTACATGATCCTGCGTCTTAGGTAAATTGAACACCTGATAAGGTATAGAAATTATTTTAAATATTAAAAAATTTATACATTCCATGAAAATATTAATAAAAGAAGAATAAACAATAAAAAACTTCCAGACTTTAACTTTCTTACTTTTAATCACAGCATAGAAAAAAATTATTAAAGAAGATATTATACTATTTGACACACTATTATTTAAAAAATAATTATATATTGATAAAATAGAAGTATATACAAAACAAAAATTAAATAAATTATAAAGATCAGATTTCTTTAAGGTATTAGGTGAATCTTCATTTTTATAAAAAATTAAGTAGCTAAACGCACCTTCTATTAAAAATTTAAATAAAAATGGTAAAAATTTTATCATCAATTTTGCACTTCATTTCTTAAAAAATAAATATTGCACAATTTTAACAAATTAGGTAAAATAAAACAAGTATGATCCGATCAAAACCTCACATTTTGTCGAAACATACTTTATAGTTTTTTATTAATTTAAGATTTTTGGGTGAAATTTCTTAAATTACATCCAAAAATCGCCTAATCCTTCACATGCAAACAAAGACCAAAAAAAATTAAACATATTCTCACCTCACATTTTGTCGAAACATACTCTATAATTTTTTATTAACTTAGGATTTTGGGATATAATACCTTAAATTATATCCACCAATCTCCTATTCCTCCACCTAATAATGCAGACCAAAAAGAAATAAAGTTAAACATTTTCTCACCTCACATTTTGTCGAACCATACTTTATAGTTTTTTATCAACTCAAGATTTTTGGATGTAATGCCTTAAATTACATCCACCAATCTCCTGGATCACAAGCTAGTAGTACAGACCAAAAAAAGTTAAACATTTTCTCACCTCACATTTTATTAATATAATTGTTATGTTTATATTATATCATATTTAAATGTAAGTTTAAGTCGAATTAAGTCGATTTTACATAATCGCTATTTTTTTGTATTAATTACTATATTTCAAATATAAAACACACGGTTTATATATAATTACTACAAATTGCAACTGCTGATTTATAACAGAATAATAGAAATAATAAAAGTGGCGGTCTAATATTATAAGGCAGCCACTTTTTTTGATTTTAATAAATAATATTGTAATTCTCATCGAATTTATATGTGTATATAAATATGATAATAAATTCGTAAGGATCTTACACAATACTTAGTCTTTTTCTCCAAGATAAAGATTACCCGTACTTTCATAGGCATATTTTTTATGGCACTTCTAACATATGACATAGTACATTTTTTCATTATTAAACCTCCTATATATTTAAATCAATTTTTTAATGTTATTTCTATCTCTACTGAGGAGTAGCTTTGCTAATTCTTTATCTGTAATACAATGTAGGCCTATTCCAAATGGAGCAATAGTAGATTTCATTGCATCAGTATTTCTTTCATGTATTATTGGTGCATAAAATATGCCCACAGCATATTTTCTGTTTCCTGCTTATACAATTTAATGTGGTCAAGAGCTGATGAATCTTCTGATTTAAGCTGTGATGATTTAGATTTTATAATTGTCAACTCAATAACTATATCAGCGCCATCTATTTTAAATATTAAGTCAGGTGTGTCTTTTTTCCTCTCGGAGCTTGAATAGGAAGTCCATATTTTCCAATTTTACCATTCCAAATCACTTCATCGATAGCGCCTTCATCTTTTAACAAACTTAATATTTTAAAAATACGATATTCAAAGTATTCATCTCTTAAAGATTTATCCTGTGTTTTATCTTTTCCTGTAATTTTTGATAATGTAGTTAAATAATTAAGAGTTTTCCCAGAAAAAGTTGATGCTTTACAGTGTTCATGATATCCGTTAGCAATATTTTCTATGGTTTCTTTTGTATTTTTTGATTTACGAGGATTGATTGTAATCCCATACTCATTCGCTTAAAAGTTGGTACTATATTAATTGTTTCTAATTCTTTTTCTCTGGTAATGTCAATAACTTTAATATTATACTCTTCATTCACAAACATTGGAAAATATAATACATCCTTTGTTTCAATCAAATTATCATATTTACATGTGCTATTCTTAAACAATAGATTGTTTATTTTGGGCTAATTATTTTCTAAATTTTTAAAAAATGTTTGTGTTTATAGAGCCGAACCGGCATGGAAGCTATCATATTACTAATAAAATCAACTGCCCCTGCAACCGCCGGTAGTGTCATTGCCTTTTCTCTGGTGATTGTCTCGCCATCAATTAGTGCTTTTAGCAGCACATCATTTACCGCCGCGGTTTTTGGTGTATTCTCCAAAGCTTGATCTCTTTTTTTAAAAAAATCAAATATTGCCATATTCTCACCTCCTTTGATTAAAATAATTGCACTGTAAAATCAGTACCGCCGATAAAATAATCTTGCTCAATA
>CAQBRY010000047.1 GCA_948762645.1 uncultured Eubacteriales bacterium
AACCGAAGATATTATTATGATTTTTAAATCTTTAGAAAATTCTTTTCTTAATAAATTAAGTATTCCCAACCCGTCGATATTCGGAACAATAAAATCACTTAAAATAACATCGGGTTTAATTTCTCTTACCTTTTTTATCCCCTCTAGTCCATCTGACGATATTCCGCATAGTTCAATGTCACCTCTGGACCCAAAGAATTCTTCAAAAATTTCACATTCGTCCGGATTATCTTCTATTATGAATAACCTAACTTTTACATCATTATTTTTTAGTTCCACGTTTATCATCCCTTTTAAGAATAATTAAACATCACTTTTAAAATTAAGTTCCTTAGACTTTTCCTCCATCTCATTTAATTTAAATAATAAATCACTCACTGCATCTTTAAAATTTATAACGTCTAAAGAATTTTCATAAAGATATTTAATTATATTCTCAACTAATATTTTATTATCTGAAATGTCAAGTAAAAACTCTTCCTCATATGTACCCTCACAAAATGACTTCATCCTTATTCCATAACTAACAATATCTTTATTAATGGTCTCACATAGATCGTATTGTATAATTTTTTCTTTTTGTATAAAATCTAATATATTCGTATATTTTTTGATGTATAAATTCTTGATAAGCAAAGTTCTGCCTCCAAAATCATTTTTTTGAGTAAAATAAATTTAAATTTATGATTTAATAATAATCTTAATTAGTCGATTATTACAACATAAAATATCCTAAAATAATCGAAAATCAATATACGTAATTCTATCACGATGTGTGACTAAAAGTCAACAAAAAATAGATAAAATTTAATAAATATAATAAAGGTATAAATATGGCTATTCTAAATTCTAGAGAAAAAATATATAAAAATCTGTTTTTTATTTTAGTAATATGTGCAAATTTTATTTTTATAGATTACCCTTTCACTCTAATTTCTTTTATATTCTCAATTTTATATAATATATTAATAAAAGGATTTCATAATACATATAAAAGTATACTAAGATTTTTCCCTTTTATAATTTTTATATCTATATTAAGTTCTTGTATAAATTATTTAACGAATCAGCAAAATACTTACAATATGTGGAGTTTCTTAAATTATTTATTTTTTTGCTTAAATTATTCTTTGTCTACAATATCAATAATATTTTGGTGCGAAAGTTTTGGAAATTATATAAATGATCTTTTTCCTAAATTAAAAAATGTTTTTCCAAAAGTATCAATTACCATGAGTATAGTTCTAGGTATGGTCCCTAAACTTATAGATGATTTTAAACTAATTATTAATTCACAAAAGTGCAGTGGAAATATATGTACAAAGAATAGTCCCATAAATAAAACTTTTTATTACGTTAATCTCTTTAAAGTCTTTCTAAGATTTGAATTCTTAAACATCAAAAATATTTCTCAGTTATTATACTCTAAACAGTACTCAAACAAAACATACTTTGAAAAATCTTCACATGAAAATAAACCTAAAGTCTCCAAAGAAAGACTCATAGTAAGATCATACATGATATCTATATTTCTTATTTCAATTATATTAAAAATTCAAAATACCCAAAAAAGTATTTTACCTTATATTCTTCTTTGTCTTGTCCCGATAACTATAAATATATTAGAGGTAATAAAATGGAACTTATTAAAACGGAAAATCTAAGTTTTAAATATAAAAATACTAATAATTTTTTATTTCAAAACGTTAACTTATCTATAAATAAAGGCGACTTTGTTGCAGTACTCGGCAGATCTTCGTCAGGTAAAACAACATTTTTAAAACAATTTAAATCTTTTCTTGTCCCTGAAGGAGACAGGTCCGGGAATATACTCCTAAACGGACAAAAACTAAATTCTATTCCTGATCAAATACAAAATCGCAAAATATATTATATGTCACAAGAATTTAATGCCCAGTACATTATGAAAAAAACAATAGATGAAATAACCTTCGGCATGGAATACATGGATATAAAATATACAGATATAAAAATAAGACTTGCAGAAATATGTAATATTCTAAATATAGGAAACGTACTAAACAAAGATATATCTTCCCTATCCGGCGGACAAAAACAATTAATACGTCTGGCATCAGCTATAATATTAAAGCCTGATATAATTATCATGGACGAACCCCTTTCTCAGCTCGATCCATTAACTTCAAAAACTTTTATAGACGTAATGGATAAGATAAACAAAGATTTTTCAATAACTATCTTACTCTCTTCAAACAGTTTAAAATACATATATAAAAGTATAGAAAAAATTTTCCTGATAGATGATAATACTTCAAAAATCCACGATATAAATAAATACAATATGCCATTACACGCAAAAAACAATGAATATCTCTTAAACTCCTTGCCGATACAATGTCAAATATATATTAAAAATTCCATTCAGAGTCCTGACGGCATATCTTCAGATATAAAAAAGGTCAGAAAATATTTATCAGAAAATTTTAAAAATAACATTGTTCCTAAAAAAGATCAAATCAAATCTGCTACAGAAAAAAATAAAATTTTAAACATTCAAAATATATGGTTTAAATATGATATCCACTCTAATGATATACTTAAAAACTTAAGTATGGACGTATATAAAGGAGAAATAATTTCTTTAGTAGGAAATAACGGGTGCGGAAAATCAACATTACTCCAAATGATTTGTAAAATAAACTTACCATACGTAGGAAAAATAATTTATAATGACATACCTCTTAATAAATATAAAAATTCGGAGCTTTTTTTAAATAATATTTCATTTTTACCTCAATATTCACCTGTACTACTTACTGAAGACAAAGTTCTGGATAACTTAAATTCAGTAAAAAACTATTCAAAAAACGTTGACGACGCATTAATACAAAAAGTATGTAAGCAACTAAAAATTACAAGTTTATTAAACAGTAATGTAAATAAACTAAGTATGGGGGAAAAACAATTAATAGCCCTTGCAAAACTCATCCTGACCTCTCCTAAACTTTTGCTATTAGACGAACCTACAATAAATCTTGACTATCTACAAAAAGAAAATCTTAAAAATGTACTAAATGATATTGTCCAAAATGGAACTTCCATATTAATAGCATCTCATGATCTTGACTTTTGTGCGGAAATTTCCAACAGATGCGGTTTAATCTTCCAGGGTGAAATTGTCAAGCTAACAAACACAAAAGACTTTTTCCTAAACAACTATTTTTATACAACCCCATCAAGACTAATATCTCAAGATATATCTGATAATATCATAACTAATCAAGAGGTATTGAATTTATGCTGCAAATGAGTAATTTTAAAGCTTTCATTTTAAAAACTATAATTAACAAATATTTTTTTATATTGTCTTGTCTGATTATATCCTTATCTATGTTATTTAGTGACATGATTAAAACAAGAAAATTTTATATTTCCGGAATTTTAATATGTACATTACTAATAACTATAAACTTTCTACTTTTTGAAAAAGAAAAATACGACAACAAAAAACTTACTTTAATATGTACATTCATATCTATAGGTACTATAAGCAGATGTGCTCTCTATTTTATCCCCTGTATTAAGCCTTTAACCTCGATAATAATTCTCTCATCAATATTTCTCGACGTAACAGAATCTTTTTTTACAGGGTCTATGAGTATGTTAATATCAAACATATTTTTGGGTCAGGGACCATGGACGTTCTGGCAAATGGCAGCTGCAGGACTAGTAGGAGCTTTTTCAAGTTTTATATTTAATAAATTAAAATTTAAAACTTCCAATATAAATCTTACGATAGTAACTATTATATGTATTTGCCTAATATACTCGCCTATTATGAATCTTTCGTCATTTATGTTTATGTTTCCCGAATTCAGTATAAACGTGCTGGTTACGTACTTGATAACATGTTTAACTAATGACATTTCTCATTTGATAGTAACTATAATTATTTTGATTTCTGTTTGTAATATGTCAAAAAAATATATTTTAAACACATAACAATGATATTTAACTTGATTATTTTAGCTAAATCATATAAAATTGCATTATCTTTATTTAATAACAAACAATCCCTCAAATAATAAACGTAATGTGCTTACTAGTAAAGGAGGAGTATTTTCAATATATGAAATTTAAATACAGATCTTTTAATTTTAAATATATAGTCATAGGTCTAATAATACCCATATTAACTATTGCCTTAAGTTCATGTGAATTGTCTGACAATGACTCAATTAATGAAAATATAATAAGAGAAATAACATCTGAAGATCAGATAAATGAAGCGTATCAAAAAGCCAAGGCTGCTTACTTGTGGTTTTACTATGAACCCCTCTCATACGAATCATACGTTAAGGTTAAGTCAGGAGACAGCTCATCCGAGGAACTGGGACCTAAATTAGTAGATGGTCTAAATTACTATAAAGCAACCAGCGACAAAATAAATACCTATAATCAACTGAAAAATTATTTAAACACTATATTTTCCGAAGAAATAGTAAATGACATGCTAAATGGAGAAAATGTTAAAATAAAATATAAAGATATAGATAAAGCCCTATATGGTACAGTGCCTGAAATAAGGCCCCCCTCTCAAACCCAAGACGAATCTTATAAGGTACAAAAAATAAATCCATATCGGTATATATACAATTTAAATATAGATATCCTCACTCAAGACCGTAAAAACGTAGACCACCGCGAAAACTACGAATATGTCTATGAATTTGTCAACGATAGGTGGGTATTTACTAAATTTCACCTATTTTATTGATACATCAAATATTTTAGTTTATAATGCTATATTAAGGAGGGATATTTTTGAGTATAATTGAAATATTTTTTGGTGTTATGTTAATATTATTCGCTATAGCAATAGTAGCAGTTGTTTTATTTCAGGAAGGAAAACAAAGTAATTCCGGAGTAATCACCGGAGCCGGTACAGACACATTCCTTACTAAAAATAAATCAAGATCTATTGACGCTTTCCTTGCCAGATGGACAAAATTTATAGCTATAATGTTTTTTATTTTAATAATAGGAATAAATGCTGTTACTTTCTTTCATCTTTTCGGAATATAGTATTCTAAAATAAACAAATAATAAAAGCATCTCTTTAAAATGCTCTGTACTTATAAGGAAGTATTCAAAAACTTTATAAATACAGGTTTTGTAGAGTAGATTCAGGCACTAATCGAGAGACTAGTGTCTTTTTCTATATGCAATCGGCACATTAGCTTTATAAAAGTTTTTCCGTTATGATGGAGGCACAACACCAAATGCAAAGCAGAGGAATTTTTATGAAATCGATTTATGAAACTACTGGGAAAGGTTATAAGCAGCAATGCGATTATTTGTTACTAAATCTTAGCGTCGAAGATGAAAAAGAGTATCATATCGGTGTATGGGGACAGCGTTATCGCAATCACTTGAAAGCACATTATAAGATTATTTACTACAATTATTTGACAAAAGGTACGTCGTGCGAGCACCTTGTCAAAGTGGATAATCGTGCTGAGAATATGCTCCATCAGTTTGTAAAATTACTTGCCCAAAAGGAAAATATTACCGAAAAACTCAAGGCTAACGGTATATCGTCTTTATTCACGTACATGTCTTCCATGCACTGCGATAAAGTTAACTGATGATATGGTGATAAAAATCTATATGCGTTAGAATATCTGAAAAAAATACTGATAGGCACTTGGTTCACATTTAAAATCACTATTTTCAACTTGTATTCCTCGTACGTAACCAAATTGTCTGCACAGTTCATCTAGTTTTCTACCTGTTCCATTAACGTCATTAACATCTACATTCATTCTTTTTATGTAGTTTAAATGACCTGCTGCAAAACAAGTAGAAAAATTGCTAAAAACGAAAATAGTGCACTCTACCAAAAAAATACATTTTATTTATTAAATTCTCCTTTGATTTAACATTTACTAAATATTATTTTGCAAAGTTACAAACATTTTGACAATATTATTCATCCAATAAAAAATTCTTAGAGATATCTCTAAGAATTTATTTTTAATTTTTTATTAATTTACAAATTATTTATCATCACTATTTGAAGGAACTATTTTGTGCCATAGATGCATGATTACTGAGCACATTATCGAACCTATCGCACCTATTTTTAATATATTGAACCAGTCTATTTTGTTTTTTTCTTGGGATTTGGACTCTTTTGAGCATTGTGATATCTTTTGGGTCAGTACTTCTTGATCATTTGCTTTTTTATCAGAAACAATTTCTTGATGAATTGGTTCTTGATAGTTATCTATTTTTTCACCATCTACATTATTGGAACCATCTGATACTTGTTTAACTGCTAAACTTTCACTGCTTACATCATTCGTCACATTAGGTATTACATTAACCGGTTGCTGAGGAATTTCTTTATACTCTTGCTCTGATTTTTCGTCTTTTAAACAACAACGATTTATACCTGAGTCAACGTCATCTATACCTCTGCCGGTTGTATCTTCTACAAAAAATACATTTTCTTCGCTTATACCATGTTCTTTTGCAGCTTGCTTTACTGATTGTTCATATTCTTCTCCTCTTCCGTTATTACCATCACAAGAATATCCTACCAACATTACAGACACATTGTTTTTATCGATAACCTCAATATATTTTTTAACTGTCCGTGAAATCACATAATCATTGTAAGAAACTACTATTACAGCAACATTTAATGGTATTTTTTTAAACAAATCTTTATTTCTATAAAAAAACCTTCTATCAAAATCAATATATTCTTTTGATCCTATATCAAATTTTTTATAAAGTTTTTTATCATCTATATTTCCCCAAACATCGGAATAATTTTTCTGTTTAATTCTATCAGCAATTTTATATTCCTGTGCTACCATGGGATCCCCAAAAAATGCTATACGCTTTTGTGAGTTTACGGGACCAGCACTACAAAAAAAGAAATTTGTAAAAGTTAAGGAAACCATACATATGAAAGATACAATTTTTTTTAAGCTCATAGTTTTTTCCTTTCTTATTTTTATTATTTAATATAAATATAACATATTATTTATTCTTTGTCAATCTTTTTATTCTTTTTTATATATAAAAATATTCTTGGAATTATACTGAAATATAAATTCCAAGAATATTATATGAGTTAAACTTCAAGATTTATTGTTGAGGTTCTTCTTTCTTGATACCAAATATTTTTCTAAGAAAAAATCCAAAAAACTTAGGTTTCTCTATGATAACTACTTTCATTTCAAAAATGACCTCCTAATAACAATTAACATTTAATTAAGGATATTGCCAATACCACAACTATAAGAGATATTAAGACTATTATTAGTCTATCGGGGAAAAGAAATGAAAGTGTAAGTCCCAGCCCAAAGGTAAGTGCTAATATACCCTGTTGGCGATATCCTGAGCACATACTTATCACCCACCAACTATTCTTTTAAATAAGACTGAACACTCAACAACTTCAAGTTTCTATTTTTAGTATATTAAAAGGGTTTGAAAATGTTACATAAATTAGTCTATTCCTTCTTATCTTCTAACAAAATACCATCAAGTATATTTTCCATAAAATAATTTCCTATGTTTTCAAATCCCATATGTATAATAATGTCTGTTCCATTGTAATTCAGAACACCATCTATTCCTAAAAATGCCTCAGCAAGTTGACTGGGTGTTAATTCTAAATTATTTTTTATAAATTTACGTATCTTCCTCCTTGATGATATATCAAGATCAAATGCACTAGCTATAAATCGACTTATTTTATCACTATCTATTTTAGAAAATGTCTCTGATATTTTATTCTTTATAAATACAGAAGGTACTCTTGTTGCTAAATTAACTTGTCCCTTCTTAGATTCCTTCAGCTTAATGTTGCTTGAAGGCGTAGGAGCAGGACTTACTTTTTGTACTATTCCCAAAATATCAAATTCCAACCTTATATTCGCAATCTTTTCCATACCAACTTCTACTACAAATAATGGTCTTACTTTCTCCTCACCCGAAGGCAATACAGCAAATGTATTAACATTAAAAAACATTGATATAACAATAATTATTGATAACCATCTTTTCATAATATCCTCCCACAACAACATTTTAGGATATTATACTGTTTTTTAAAAAATATTCAATATAAATGTATAAAACGACAAAAACATTTCACGAAAAACCATATAGATCTATGAACCAATATTATAGAACTAATTTATAAGAAATAAGCATAATATTAAAATAGCCAAAATTTTAACAAATAGGGTGTGTAAGTCAAATGGTTAAAAAAAAACCTATTTTAATTTTATTATATTTTATATTTTTTACTCAAAGTCTAAACCTTAAGTGCAATGCTTCAGACATAAATATATCTGCAAAATCGGCTATATTAATGTGTGCGGACTCAAATAGCATTATATGGGCAAAAGATGAACATCGTAAGCTTCCAATAGCAAGTACAACAAAAATTATGACTTCTATTTTAACAATTGAGCAAATAGAGGCTTGCGGCAACTCTGAAATTGAAATAACCGATGAAATGGTCAGAGTAGAAGGTACCTCGATGGGACTTATGCCAAAAGACGTAGTAACTTTAGAATCACTTGTAAAAGGAATGCTTTTATGTTCCGGTAATGATGCTGCCAATGCCGCTTCTATAGCCGTATCCGGTGAAAAAGAAAAGTTTATTGACCTTATGAACGACAAAGCCAAACAAATAGGTATGCTCAATACAAGATTTGTAACCCCCTCCGGACTTGATCAAGGTGATCATCATTCTACTGCATACGATATGGCCCTTTTGGGATCATATGCTATGGAAAATGAAAGTTTCGCAAATATTGCATCTAAAAAAAGCATGAAGGTTGAATTTATTTCTCCTAATAAAACAGTCAATTTTAAAAATCATAATAAACTTTTACGCCTTTATGAGGGCTGTATAGGCATAAAAACCGGTTTTACAAAAGCAGCCGGAAGATGTCTTGTCTCGTGTGCTCAGAAAAATGGAGTACGTCTCGTAGCTGTAACACTTAATGCCCCCAGCGACTGGGATGATCACATGAAATTATACGACTATGGATTTGAAAATACTATAAGTAAGACTTTCGATGATCAAAATATAAACTTAACTATAAAGGTAGATAATTCGGACACTGACACTCTGGAATTAAACAGTTCAACATGGTTTTCAAAAACATTTAAAAAAGGCGACGAAAACAAAGTAATAAGAGAAATTGAACTACCAGAATTTTGTCAGGCCCCTATTCAAAAAGGTCAAATTATAGGAAAAGTAAACTACCATATTAATGGAAAAATTATAGGCAGTAATGATCTAACAGCCTCAAAAAATATTGAAGCTAAACCTATTCATAATTTCTGGAGCAAAGTATCGGATTTCTTTAAAGGACTATTTAATTAAAAGATTAAAAAAATATTGACTTATATATATAATTAAAATGTAGCAATTATTATAAATAAAATTTTAAGCAGAGATGTTTTTATGCCACCCAAAAAATTAGATGTAAAAATTTCAATGTCTGAATTTTCTGTTTTAGATTTTAAAGCAATAGCACTTTCCATACAACCTAGTAACGTTGCATTATCAGTGATTGGCGTAATTGAAAAAATGAAAATTAGTGATACTAACAAAATCCCAAACGAAGATTTTATTCAATAAAGTGAAAAATATTCAAATTATGACCGAAGCATATTCCGTTTATGCATATGAAGATTTAGACAAGCTAAAAAATGCATTAATTCAGAATCTGCAAAAAGGATTTAATTAAAGAAATCGGTACAAAGTATAACCCAATAACAGTAACTATAAAATAATAATTTTTTTGATTTTAAGCATCTGCCTATTTTACCGAGCAGATGCTACTTTGTTTTTTCGATTGTTTTATTTTAATAAACAGAAATTTTTAGGGAATATTTCGCTAATAAATTAATTGCTTTTTTAGGTCAAGGATATAATTTACTATCACTTTTAAAAGTGTTGAATTCAGTATAAAGCAAACGTATAATTTAAATTATAGAATATCAGGTTTATTTAAGTAAAATTTCGGGAGGATACATTATTGAAAAATAAAAATCAGGAAATCAGACTTCAAAAATTTTTATCTCAGGTCGGTATTGCCTCAAGAAGAAAATCTGAGGAATTAATTTTACAAGGGTTCATAAATGTAAACGGAAATACCGCTAAAATCGGTGATAGAATTAACCCAAATAAAGATGTTGTTTTTCTAAACGGTAAAAAAATAAAATTGCCTTCTGAAAATAAATATTACATAATGCTATATAAACCTCGAGGATATATAACTACTATGAGCGATGAAAAAAACAGAAAATGCGTAGCACGGCTTATAAAAGATATACCGGTCAAACTTCACCCAGTAGGTAGGCTTGATAAAGACTCAGAAGGATTGCTTCTGATGACAAACGACGGCGATTTTACAAACAATATCATTCATCCCTCAAAGCATATATTTAAAACATACAGAGTAACCGTAAGACCCGGAATCTCTGAAGATCAAATAATAAAATTATGTACCGGAATAGAAATAGACAATAAAGAAACTCTACCAGCTAAAGTAGATGTAATATCTCAGGAACCTAATAGATGCGTTCTCGAAATTTCGATACAAGAAGGCAGAAACAGACAAGTAAGAAAAATGTGTGAATCTCTCAATCTAGAAGTAGCAAGACTCAAAAGAATATCTATCGGAATGATAAAGCTCGGCATGCTAAAGCCCGGGTCATGGAGAAATTTATCAAATAGTGAAATAAGCTCTTTTAAATAAAAAATAACCTTACAATATTTATTGACTAAATTTATAAAATTCGGAAAAAATAAAATTAACAAAAATTATAAATATGTTAGGAAAGATTTTTAATGGAAATTATAGAAAATATTAAAAAAAAAATTGATAATCCTATTTCCTCTTTAAAAAACAGCTTACATGAAAATATAGAAAATCTTTTTGACCAAAATACTTTTATACAAATAAATCCAACATACGGCTTAGAAAATTCCGGGGTCATATGCGGATATGGAAAAGTAAATAATAAAAAGGTCTTTTCATTTATACAAAATATAAACTCAAACAGTGCAGCTATATCCAAATATCATATTGAAAAAATTTTATCTTTATATGATCTTGCCTTAAAAACAGGTCATCCAATTGTCGGATTTTTCGACTCTTTCGGCGCCGACCTTGAAGAAGGAAATAGCTTATTTAAGTCTTTTAGCAAATTAATAAATATATCAAATAAACTTTCAGGAGTAGTACCGCAGATAGCTGTAATATCCGGGTCATGCTTCGGATCATGTGCTGTATTTGCTTCATGCTTTGATATAATACTAATGAATAGTGAAGCAAGCCTTGGACTAGACATAGGAGGAAAAAACAGCGACCTTGAATATATAAAAAATATGGGTCTTAGCCATATAATCGGCACTAAAGAAAAAATCATGGATGACCTTAAAAATATAATAAATCTTCTTCCTCAAAACAATATTTCTACCCTACCTAATAACGACTTTCAAAATCCCGGTATTATTCAAAATCAAAGTATTAGTCAAACAGTCATTAATACCTTTGACAAATCAAGTTTCATAGAACTTCAAAAAGGTTTCGGAAAACATTTTTCCATAGGTATTGCAACGCTATTTGGACGTACAATAGGAGCAGTCATATCTAACTATGACTCTCTTGAATATATCGATGCAAATTCATGCACAAAAGCCGCTAGGTTCGTAAGATTCTGCGACTCATACTCTATACCTATAATTACTTTTATTGACGCTGAAAAATTTATGTCACTTCGGGAAACTGCTAAAATATCAAGTGCTTACGCTGATTCTACATCCCCAAAAATTACAGTAATAACTGGAAAAGCATACGGATCCATATATACGTCAATATGTTCAAAAGGTATGAGCGATATAACATTTGGATGGAACGATACATACGTATCGTTTCTTCCGCCAAAAACAGCCGTCGAAATACTCTGGAGCGACAAACTAAAAAGTGACGGTACTAATCAAAGAAATCACAGAGAAAATATTACAAAAGAATATATGCAAAAACAGGCCTCCATAATCAAGGCGGCCAATGACGGACTTATTGACGAGGTAATACATCCTTCAGACACCAGACACAAACTTCAGGAAATCCTTGATATATTAATTAATAAAAGAGAAAGAAAAATACCTAAAAAACACTCTAATATTCAAATATAAGGAGAGTTAAATATGAAAAATCTTAAAATTACAGTCAATGGCACAACATATAACGTACAAGTTGAAGAATGCGACACACAAAATTCACATTCCAGCAATACTGAAAATCCCCAAACCTTAAACTCTGATATTGAAAATAATCAAGTATCTCCTGAAATCTTGACTAAGCCAAAAAATACGGAAAATCTTTCTTCTATAAATTCTCCAATGCCGGGAACTATTGTATCTGTAAATATCAAGGAAAATCAGAAGGTATCCAAGGGGGACGTACTTTTAGTTTTGGAAGCTATGAAGATGGAAAATGAAATTATGGCTCCTGATAACATAGAAATATCAAAAATAAACGTAAAAAAAGGAGATAGCGTTGAAACAGGCCAAGAACTAATATTATATAGATAAAGGGGTTTTTTTAATGGAAGAAGGAAACAGCTTTGTAAAAAATAAAAAAGTTCTAGTAACTGAAACCATACTTCGTGACGCACATCAGTCATTAATGGCTACAAGAATGCCTATCGAAGATATGCTTCCTATACTTGAACAGCTTGACAACGCGGGATTTTATTCACTGGAATGCTGGGGAGGTGCAACATTTGACGCCTGCCTTAGATTTTTAGGCGAGGACCCTTGGGAAAGACTTAGAAAAATTAAAAGTATGTGCAAAAAAACTAAACTCCAGATGCTTTTCAGGGGACAGAATATGCTTGGATACCGTCACTATGCTGATGACGTCGTAGAATATTTCGTACAGAAATCGGCTTATAATGGTATTGATATAATAAGAGTTTTTGATGCTCTAAATGATATAAATAATTTAAAAACTTCTATAAAAGCAGCTAAAAGGGAAAACGTACACGCTCAAGTGGCAATTTCCTATACAACAGGTCCAATATTTACTCACAAATATTTCGTAGAATACGCTAAACAAATAGCTGATATGGGAGCAGATTCAATTTGTATAAAAGATATGGCCGCTCTTCTCACTCCTTATGAAACCAGCAAACTCGTATCTAAAATAAAAGAGGCCGTAAATTTGCCAGTACAAATTCATATGCATTATACGTCAGGCTTAGCTTCTATGTGTATAATCAAGGGAGTTGAGGCAGGAGCAGATATGGTAGATACCGCGATGTCTCCACTGGCACTCGGAACTTCTCTTGCTCCAACAGAAGCAATAGTCGCAGCATTTTCAAATACAATCTACGATACAAAAATAGAACTTTCTAAACTTTCTATCATAAGAGACTACTTTATGAAACTTAGACAAAAGTACATTGAAAAAGGTCTAATAG
>CAQBRY010000048.1 GCA_948762645.1 uncultured Eubacteriales bacterium
CGTTTTAACTCCATACTTTTTTAATGTTTTTATATCATTTTCCGTTAATTCGTCAGTGTCATCTGAACGCAAGAACGCAAAATATTTTGTAGTTTTTCCATCTGTAGTCTTAAAGCCACCTAAGTCTCTGATGTTGTAGGTTGATTCAAGTTTCAAAACTTTAGTTTCATCTCCTTGTGTTTTTAAATTTGCTTTCAAGCTAACTGATTCTTCCCTTTTAAGTTGTTGATTGGAAAAGGCCTTTACGCTTAAAAAGCTAGTAATAGATACAGAAGATGTCATAAAAAATGAGCAACAAAGTCTAAAAAACCTATTATGCCGCTTTTGGCATTTTCCTAAATTCATCAATTATCCCCTCCTTTGCTTTTTGATAACTGAAATATACAGTAAAATGTAGAAAATTACAAGTCAATTTCCCAACCCGCTGTGGAAGTTTGCAAACATCCATAAAATGATTTAGTACAACCAATGACTTAATGTATAAGATACGACTCATACTTGCAAAAAAATTGCCGACTTACACCTATAAGTTGGCTATTAATACTACAAAAAAATAATAATATTCAGAAGATTGCTTGATTTATCCAAGCCTCCTTCTGAGTTTATTAGAAACAAAATTTAAATTGAATAGTTTTCCCCATAGTAGAATAGAAACAGTCCTTAATTTGTATAATAATTCTATGTTGGATAGCGGAACCATAAACAAATTTTATAATAAATTTTCTGATCTTTAAAAATTATTAAAAATTATAATGAATTTATTCCAAATACAGAAATTGCAATAAACGAGGCTCAAATGTCCTGAACAATGCAATACGGAGAGTTAATTTATATGGTGACCGGCTGTGAAATTTATTTAAACAGTAACTTATATTTTTTAAAAAACATTAGAAAAAATAAAGAAGCCAAAGTAATACTAAGAAAGTATGCTTTAGTTTTTTATCTAATTTCGCTTAATTTTATTACTTTTAGTGAAGAAGGATCCCAAGTACCAAAAATTATTGTAAAATCGTTGCATTTCCCTAATAGCATATTTTGATTTTAATTAGATAGGGAAATTTATAATTTTCTTTATTACCTAATTTTAGCCTAATCTTTCAGAAAATCCATTGAATCGTTTAATGAGTTTCTCTTTTAAAAGGGTCTTTCTCTCGTTTGAAATGTTGTTTTGAACTGCATACTTAAAAGCGTTTTCATCACCGATTAAAACTACGATTTTCTTCGCCCTTGTTATTCCTGTGTAAAGTAGATTCCTTTGTAGCATTATCCTGTTTTGAAAGTGAAGCGGCATAACGACTATCGGAAATTCGGCTCCTTGAGATTTGTGTATTGTGACGGAATAAGAAAGCACTAGCTCCTCTAACTCTTGATAGCCATACTCAATGAAATTGCCGTCAAAATCTACTGTTATTGAGTTATCATCTAAGTTTACATCACTTATAATTCCTATATCTCCATTAAAAATATCTTTATCGTAATTATTTTTTATTTGCATTATTTTATCGCCAAGCTTATATTTATTGGCTCCACGTTTTATGAATAATTTACTATCATTCAAAACATTTTGAAGTTCGATGTTTAAATTTTCTGTACCAAGTAGTCCTCTTTTCATTGGCGATAAAACTTGTATATCAGATATTTTATTAACCTTGTAATGGTTTGGAAGTCTTTGCGAACAGAGTTCTTTTATAATTGAAACTATATTTTCGGGCTCATTTTCGCCTATAAAAAAGAAATCTGAATTATTTTTAACTTTTAAATCCGGCATCTGCCCGGCATTTATTTTATGTGAATTTGTAATTATTTTGCTGGATTCTGCCTGTCGATAGATTTTATTTAATTTCGTAATGGGCAAAACTTCTGCATTAATTATATCGTTTAAAACATTCCCGGCATTTACAGAAGGCAGTTGGTCGGCATCACCTATCATTATTACTGCCATTTCATTCGGAATAGCCTTTAGTAGGTTATACATCAAAATCGTGTCCAGCATGGAACTTTCATCTATTATGATTACATCTCCCACTAATTTATTTTCACTGTTTTTACTGAAATTGCCGCTGTGATCTGCTTCCAAAATCCTATGAATTGTTTTAGCTTCTACTTTACTCATTTCTGCCAAACGCCGAGCAGCCCTACCGGTTGGAGCTGCAAGAATTACTTTTTTATTCATAGATTTAAAAATATCAATTATCGCTTTTGTAATTGTAGTTTTTCCTGTTCCCGGGCCTCCTGTTATTATGCTGAATTTAGATAAAATCGCCGTTTTTATAGCTGATATTTGAATACTGTCGTAAATTATTCTATTTTTGTCTTGTACAGATTTTATGATTTTTTTTAAATCTAAATCTTCAATAATTTTATTTTTGGTATGTGCAATTTCGCATATTCTCTTTGCAATCCCAACTTCTGAATGATAAAAAGGTGGAAGATATATAATTTTGCTTTCGTTTTCACAAATTATTTCATTTATATTTTTTAAATGACTAAATGTCATAGCAATAATATGTTCGGGAATATCGAGTAGCTTTGCTCCCTGCCGGACTAAATCCTCAAATGAAGCATAGCAATGTCCCTCACCGGCAAGACTACTTAAAATATAAAAAATTCCTGCTCTGCATCGATTATATCCATTTTTGTCTTGCCCGAGTTTTTCAGCAATTATGTCGGCAGTTTTAAATCCTATTCCGTAGACATCATCTACTATACCATATGGATTTTCCTTAAGTTTGGCTATGCTTTCTTCTCCATAAACTTTATAAATTTTATGTGCAATAGAGGTTAAAATCCCACAATCACTTAAAAATATCATTAAATCTTTTATATTTTTATGGTCTTGCCAAGACTGCTTTATAGCGTTAATTCTTTTTACTCCAATTTTAGGAATATCGAGCAATTTGATAGGATTATTTTCAATTATATCTATTGTGTTTTCTCCGAATTTTTCTACAATTTTTTAGCAAACTTAGGTCCAATGCCTTCAATAAGTCCACTTCCGAGATATTTCTCAATTCCGTAAATACTTGCCGGCAGGCTTTCTTTATACTCTTTTACTTTAAATTGTTTACCGAATTTTTTATCTATCGTAAAATTTCCTTTGGCTTCAATCACTGTTCCAACATTAACCCCAATAAACTTGCCGGTAAACGTAATAAGGCCAGAAAACCCTTTCACTCTAACTTTTATTACTCCATATCCGTTTTCCTCATTTTGATATGTTATTCTTTCAACAGCTCCGCTTACAGTTTCCATAAATTCACATCCACAATAAAAGACTCTAGTTTCATAATTATAACAAGAGTCTTTTTGATTTTAAACTGCTTTGCTATATCAACAATAAACAATGGTTTTTGGGAATCAGCAAACAAATAATATCGAACGTAACAACAATAATATTAGTAATACTTCAGATTACTTTGCTCGTCCTACTAAAGTTATAGTAAAACAACTTTAAATAAAGAATAATAAATAAAATTTAAAAGCCTTTCCTAAAGCCGCAATGTTAAGGTTTTATTGCATAAAACACTTGCACGGTTTTTAAGTTGTTTTACTATACTTTCATATCTAAAAACATAGATAACATTATTTTTAAACTTTGTAAAGGATTACATACTTTTTTATATCACATAAACTTCAAATATATATCGCATAATGTTATACAAAATACAGTTATCTTCTATTTTTGGTTTTGTTAAGAATAAAGAAATTTTTAATTGTAGTTAAAAATTTCTTCAAAATAAAAATTAATTTTGCTATACTTAGGTCGTATAACCAGATGTCTAAAAAATTATGGAGGGTTTATTATTGAAAACCAATACTAAGTTTAAAGAAAAGGTAATTTCCGGAGTTTTATTAGGTATATCGACAGTTTCGATTCTAGCAAACGGATTTTATTTAAGCAATTTTCAAGTGATTAATTCTAAAAATGATGTCAGTTGCATAGATGATAATCATATTAGCGTAAGTTATAAAGGCGTAAGCAAAGAAAACCCAAGCAATAATATTATGATTGATAAATGCAAAACGGAAAATAAATTTGTTTATAATGTAAAAAACTTGAATACAGGTAATTCGTTGTATAGCTTCACGTCAGATAAAGATATTGACTTGAAGTCTGTAATGAAAACTAACAATTTATCTTATAATCAGCTAAATGCTGCAGTAGGTACAGTTATAGCTACTATGGCTACTCATCAAGTAGGTGTTGTTGCAGCTATAGGAATTTTAACAGCAGCTGGCGAAGGCGGTGGAGCTATTGCAGCATTAGGTGCGTGTGGAGACTTTATTGCATTATGTGAATTAATGGCAGAAGGATATAGTTTATGGGCAATCCTTAGTGCTGGTTTATTAAGTCTTAGTGGTATATTGGTTATAGCAGGTAGCATAACTGCTCTACTATAAGAGTTAGGAACGATGTTTTAATGAAAAAAACAATATCTACTTGTAATATAAGTTGTTTTTCATCTTATTTGGTTTTATTAATGGGTATATGGTTTAATACGATATATCCACTTTTTAAAACACTTAATGGTGTGTTTATATTCATTTCAATCCCTTATTTTTTCTTTGGACTTCTTTATGCTTTTTTGAAATATCCTTGGTTTTTAAAAGACAATATTTTAGAAGAAAGGGTCTATGGAAATAAGGTAGCTCAGCATAATTTGAATTGGTTTAGCAAATTAGTAATTATTCTTTTTAACCCTGAACGCAGCAAATTTGAAAGTTTATTTTCATTAACCACAATTTCACTATATAGGCATTATAGTAATTGTAATTTTAAGTGGAAAAATAATAATGCAAAAATAATACATAAACTTTTAGATTTTATAATTATGATAGTTTTATCAACAGTTTATGGCCTTGGCTGCTATATATGGCATAAATACTTAATCGGTGGAATTATAGTTATAGCTATATTGTTTCCAGTTATGTTACTGTTACAAGAGATATCAAGATATGCATTAAGTGTAAAAGTAGATGAAAAAAATAAAAAAAATGTTAGAATTAAGGTTAATTATAGTAATTTTCATTTAGGGAATAAAAAAATTTTGGGTAAAGCCTTAATTTTACATAATTCTATTTTGGTTTCAAGTGAGATTTACAAAAAAGACGATATAGTTTATGAGTATGTGGTTTCTCATGAAGAGGGTCACTTAGAAGACTTTTTAGCAAAGTTTATTTTTATCATGAGAATATTTTTATCATCATTTATGTGTATTTTTCCATTAATTTTGTATTTTATTTTAAATTCTTTGATTTTAGCCGTGTTGCCTACTTTTTTATACATTTTTTCAGTAATTGCCTTTAGACGTAGAATAAATGAAAGAATTGAATTAAATGCCGATATATACGCGCTTAAAGATATCGGTCAAGAAAAGTTGATGTTTGCATTAGAGTTGTTATCTGATAAAGACAATGAAATTTATTTAAAAAATAAAGGATTAAATTTTGATGAAAGAATTAAGAGGATAAATGAATATATTAAAAAAACAAAGTAAATTTTTTTGGATTTTAATCTGTTTACAAATTTTAGTTTCGCTTGTAGGCTTTTTTAGGTTTTTTATCTTTGCAAAAAATTTAAGTATAACAAGAGATAGCGTTCCTAGTGATTTAAATTCTTTAATTTATTTCACTAGGTTTTTAGTACAAAGCAAAAATGAAAACACTTTAACATTTTTCTTTCATAATTTTGGACTAGCTTTACTTGGTAATTTACTTAGTCTATTGTCTCTTGGCTTTTTAGGCATACCCCAACTGTTTTCTGCATTTAGTGTTTTAGGTATTAGTGCCACTAACGGTTTTAGCATGAGCCTGTTGATTGCCTTTTTAGAAACTTTAGGTATATGTGTATCAATAGGATTTGGTACAGTTTTTTCGTGGAAGTTGAAAAATAGAGAAATTAAAAAAAGTATCGTGCTTTTTAAAAGTGTTTTATTAATTTTGTTTTTAGCTTTTTTATATTTGACAACAGCTTTAATTGAATCAAATTATATCGGTTAGGGGAACAACATGATATACTATAAAAAATTACATTCTTTAATACTAATATTTTCTAGTTTATTATTTGGAATCTTTATGAAAATAACAAATAATTATAATTGGATGTTTTTTGTTATTTCAGTCATGGTATTTGCTATATTGATTTTAGTGAGTTCAGCTATTCAAGGATTGATTTTATCTGCTATAGATTATTTCTTTGGAAAAAAAGAAACCTTCAAAAGTAAATTTAAAGTAGCTTTTAATTCTATACTTTATTCTTATGATGTTTTATTGCCATTAATAATTTACGGAATAGTGTTTAGTTTGTTTAATAATATTGAGTTAAAAACAATCACAAATATAATAACAACTGTAACCAAAATTATATGCCCTTTTATAACATATTTATCATATAAATATATTTCTTCAAAAAGTTGGGTGTATACATTAAAAATAGTTTCCATGTATTGGATAATTTTTGTGCTGCTTTCAAATATAAAATTTTTATTTGTGTAATTAAAGCAATCTCGTAAAAGATGGTGAAAGTTAAAAATACGTACAATCGAAAAAAAAGAAATCAAAAATATTTATGAAAATAGTATGAATAAAACTTAATAGAATGAGGTAAATAAAGGCGAAAAAACAACGTATATAGTTCTATGTGGGAAGGAAAAAGTATCGATAAATAAAATAACAAATATGCCATATAATCAATCTGTTGACAATCAATATGAAAATAATTATCAAAAAAATTCTTGTTGGTTTGAGAAAACAGAACAATCTATGACTAACAATAGTGGAAATACACAAGGTCAAGAAACAAATACGCAGGTAGATCCAGACCTACGAAAACTTGCAAGTGAAGTTATTGACCTAGTAAATGCAGAAAGATCCGCTAACGGATTAAATACACTTGAAACTGATTTAAACGTTCAATCTGCTGCACAGGTTCGTACTCAAAAAATTAATACAGTATTTTCACATACCCGTCCTAACGGAACTGGCTGTTTTACCGCCTTACAAAAAATTGGAGCAAACTATAAAGGTGCCGGAGAAAATATTGCTAGTGGACGAACAAGTGCTCAACAAGTTATGAGTTCGTGGATTAACTCTGAGGGTCATAGAGCTAATATATTAAATGCTCCGTCCACAAAAATTGAGGAGTATACAAGAACGCCTCAGGACAATATTGTTGGACACAAATGTTTATTTATTAAAATATGTTCTAAACAAAATTTTTATAGGCATTTCCTAATCTGACTAGGAGATGCCTATTTTTTATACTAGTAAAGGTAATTTTCGACAAAATATGTCATAACAATATATGTTTAAATAATACAATAATATTATTATTTTGTATTTATTAATATGATAAATTACTGAATACAAAAATGTTATTATCGGTAAATATTTAAACAGAGAGATGAATATTTCTATGACAAATAAAGAATTATCGAAGCTCTATCATTTAAAAAAAGAAATTGAAATGCAAAGAGTCCGAATCAAGGAACTTGAAACCATCGCACAGTCTTGTACATCGAAAATAACAGGTATGCCACATGGTACAGGCATATCGGATAAGATCGGAAAATGTGCATCACAAATTACAGACCTAAAGTGTTTACTGGATTTAAATTTAAAAAAGTGCTTTTTTGAACTTAACAGACTTACGCAGTACATACAAAGTGTGGATGATCCGTTTGTTAGGCAAATTATGACCTATCGCTACATACATGGTTTTAGCTGGCAGAAAACAGCTTTTAGTATCGGAGGAAGCAATAATCCATACAATTTAAAAATGCGGCTATATAGATATCTAAAAAATAATTAATCCAGGTTCAAAGCAAAACAACAGTTTAAATTACTTTTGCTTTATTTTGAAAGTCTTTAAATAGTCTTTTTTGTCATTTGAAATACGGCGACTCTCAATCGCTTTTTGGATAGTTTTGTTATGCACCCAAGAAGCAAGTTTCTTTTCTTCTATGTATTTTACGGCAAACTCATACTGTTTCGCCAGTGCAGTTGCAAAATACCATGCAATCATCATTTTGACGTAATAAGCGTCTGATTTTATTTCGCTTACTATTTTAAGTTGTTCTACTTCAAAATCATTATCCAAATAAAAACTCATAAGCATCTCTACCGCAAATCTGACAGTATAAACGTGTTCAGTACGAATCCATTCTTTTATTTTTATCGACAGTTCAGACAGATGACTTTTAAATATTTTTGGACGTATTAAGTCGCACGTCGCCCAGTTATCTATATACGGGAAAAATTTTTCAAGTCTCAATATTATCTCATCGTAATCTTTGATATTTTCAATTAGAAATCCATGAAGATTATTTTCTTCATAATATTTATGCGGAAGAATATCTAAAAATATTTTGTGCTCCGGATTTTTAGTGAGATTTTTTGCAAATTTTCTAAGTTCTGGAGTACGAATCCCAATTATTGTTTCAGGATTAACATTAGGAATAAGTTTTGCATGAAATTCACGATATTTTAAATCTCGAAGCTCAAGTAGCTCGGTTTGTATATAATTTACGATATCACGGTTATTTCTTTCTTCCAATACAGAACACACTCTCTCTTATTTTTCTAAATTTATTTTATCACAATAAATATCTAATTTGGATAAAGATGTTATCAAATGTTACTTTTTAAGTAGTAAAATGGTATTATGAGCAAAATATTTATTTAAAGGCCTCTATCTTAAAGAGTCCTTTTTTATTTAAATCAAGGAGGACATATGAACAGACAAGAATTTATAAGAAAATATGCAGAAAAAACGAACACAAAGGTATGTTTAACTGAGGAATTTATCAATAACTTAGAGAATTTAGTTATTGAATTAGTAAAATCAGGTGAAACTATAAACTTTCATGGCTTTTGTGAAATCGGAACTCGGGAAGTTAAGGATAGAATCGGTACTAATCCAAAAAATTCGCAGCCTATGACTATAAAGGGCGGTAAACGAGTGTATATAAAACCCTGCTCAAGACTTAAAGCAGCAGCTAAAGAACAGGGAATTTAAAAATGCAAAAAAATTTTAATCAAGGCAAAGAAAAGCTGTACACTTGCAGTGTATGTGGGAAATCTTACAGAAAAAAAGATAAAAAGTTCACCACGTCATACTCTCCTATCTATAAAGGGAATGACAAACTTATGACTATTTGCAGAGATTGTGTTTCAAACATTTATAGCGGTTATCTAAAAAAATTTAATGGTGATGAATATAATGCCATAAAACGTGTTTGTATGCTGCTTAATATCTATTTTTGCGATGCTCTGTTTGAACATTCGGATAATGCTAAAATGTTTACAAACCGCATGAACTCGTATCTTTCAAAAATAAATTTAATGCCGTATATGCACAAAACTTTTGATGATTACCTTTTAAGTTCCGATTATGAAAAACCCGAAATAAAACAAGACAAACCCGATGCTATCCCCGAAAGGCTTGTGAAAATTTGGGGCTTTGGTTTTACTTTAGAAGAATATCAGTTTTTACATAACAAATTTTCCGAATGGAAATCGAAAGTCGTAATTGACGGAATGGCTAGAGAAAGCCTAGTTAGAGATTTGTGCATTATAAAACTCCAACAGCAAAAATCTTTGAAAGACGGTGAAATTGAATTATATAACAAACTTCAAAAAACCTATCAGGATACACTTTCAAGTGCAAATTTAAAGCCAATACAGACTGAAAATGACGATAAAACTATGGAGAAGCCTCTTGGAGTACTGATAGAAATGTTTGAAAATGAAGATCCTATTCCTGAACCGCTCCCTGCGTGGAGAGATACGGATGGTATTGTAAAATTATTTAATGTTTACTTCCTAGGGCATCTTTCCAAAATGCTGAACTTCAAAAACAGATATTCCGGAATGTACGAAGATGAAATGCAAAAATACAGAGTAAGCAACCCGGAGCTTGAAGATTTGCCTGATGAAGATGTATTTGAATATTTATCTGAAAACGGTTTCAGCGAAAGAAACGATGAAAATGAAAACTGAAAATAATAAACAGCAGCGGCTTATGAACGGTGTAGGCAAATGGGCTTCGTTTTATCGTGAAAATCCCCACAGACTGGCGAGTGATTATTTAGGGATAAAATGGCTGCGACCATTCCAGCAGGCTTTAATCGTAGCCTGTTTTAAATATACATACGTTATGATTATTGCAAGTCGAGGTATGGGAAAATCCCTTATTGCTGCCCTTGTTTGCGTTTTAAAATGTATATTATATCCCGGAATTAAGATATGTATTGCCTCCGGCAGACGAGGACAAAGTTTGAATGTTATCAATAAAATAGTACAAGACTTTATGGGTTCGTCTGATAACCTTAGAAATGAAATACTCGATTACAAAGTCAGTACATACTTTGCCGAGATAAGGTTTAAAAACGGCTCAAATATTAAGGTCGTAACAGCATCAGACTCGGCTAGAAGTGCTAGAGCAAATTTTATCTTGGGTGACGAGTTTGTTCAAATAAAAAAGCCGATTCTTGATAAAGTTATAAGAAAATTTAAGGCAGGACAGCGTACACCTCGATTTTTCTTTAAAGATAAATATAAAAATTACCCGAAAGAGCCAAACACCGAGCTATATCTAAGTTCTGCATATTACAAATATCATTACAGTTTTGCTAAATTTAAGTCATTTTTTAAGTCTATGCTCAAAGGCGATAGTTACTGCGTTATGGGATTTCCTTATCAATTACCTGTTGCAGAAGGATATTATCCAATGGAGCAAATTCGTGATGAACTTCGGGAAGGAGACTTTGATTCTATCGGGTGGTCGATGGAGATGGATTCGCTGTTTTTCGGGGAATCCGAAAATGCTTTCTATTCGTTCGATGAACTCGATAATTCACGAAAAATCACAAATGTTATGTATCCAAAGCCATTTTATAATTTACTGAATGATAATAAATTCAAATATCCAATGAAAAAGAATGGTGAAATAAGAATTTTATCGGTAGATATAGCAACGCAAGGCGGTAACAAACGTGATGCTACTTGTTTTGCGGTTTTGCAGCTTATCCCTTATGGTAAAAATCAATTTCTCAGAAATCTTGTTTACCTCACAACAATCGAAGGTGGACATACTTTCAATCAATCACTGAAGGCACGAAGGTTATTTTACGACTTTGACTGTGATTACGTTGTTATAGACAGTCAAGGTGTTGGAATTGGTGTTTTTGATAATTTGGTTCAAGAACAAACTGACGATACAAGAAACATTATTTATCCGGCATGGTCTTGCGTTAATGATGAAACAATGGCTGACAGATGCAAGGACCCTGATGCGCCTAAAATGATTTATTCAATTAAAGCAAATTTGCAGTTTAACTCCGACTGTGCGGTATCTCTTAGGGATTCTATAAGGCAAGGCAAGTTTAGGCTCTTAATCAATGAAAATGAAGCAAATGAAATTCTAAACAGTTCCAAAAGATACAACAGTTTATCGGTTGAAAATCAAGTTTTATTTCAAGAACCGTTTTATCAAACAACAGCATTAATCAATGAAATGGTGAATTTAAGTTTTGAAGTTGTAAACGGAAAAATACGAGTAAATAATCAAAGCGGTATCAGGAAAGACCGCTTTTCTGCTGTTTCTTATGCTAATTTGGTAGCCAATGAATTTGAGCGACAGCAAAGAGCTTTCCAAGACGAGTACGAATTTCAGACATTTATTAATTAGTTTTAGGGGGTGAAGTTGTGGAAGAAAACAATTTTGAAGTAAATAGTTTTTGGGGATATCAAAACGCTTCAAGCGATAGTTACAGCCATTTACTATTTGGAAACTCTTATGAAAACTTAAAAGAACTTATAAAAAATCCGATGGATAACAATTTGGAAATACGGCATTTAAGCAGGGCAATTTACTCTATGTCAGGTCTTTACAGCAACATTATTGATTATATGACGAGTTTACTTACACTTGATAGAATAATTATTTCAAAATCAAAAAGTGAGAAAAAGAGAAAAAATAATAAAGCAAAAATGGAAATGTGCCTTAAAAAGATTAAAGATAAAGAGTTTATTCGTGATATGCTGTTTCGAGCTATGCTTGACGGTATTGCTGTGTCATAACCTCGAAACCTCAAGTAATCTATCAAATAATCAAAAATTTATGACCGACTTTGAGGTAAAAAGTATTTCTGAAATAAACTCAACAAAATTCAATATTTCAGTTTGTAATCTTCCGGCTGATTATATTCAAATAGTCGGTATAAAAAATGGTAACTATCAAATTGCATTTGATCTCAATTACTTCACAAATTGCAAAGGTGAAAAGCTTGAAAATAAGTTAAGAAGGTATCCTAAAGAAATCAGAGATGCCTTTTATAAACGCAGTCAAAATGCAGAGTTTCCGAATTGGTTTGTAATTGATAATTCAAGAACTATTGTACTTAAAATTAGAAGTAGCCGAGAAGAAAAATGGGGCCGACCGCTAGTTCTTCAAGCAATACAAGATATTTTATATTCTGATTATTGGACAAACACAAAAAGAAATGTACTTTCTGAAATTAACAGCAGAATTTTCTATATGGAATTTCCACAAGGTAAAGAACCCGGAACGAGTGCATTAACTCAAACACAACAAAAGCAACAGCATGAAATGGTTAAGAATAGAATACTTAAACGTGGAAACTCCGGCAGAACTAACTTCTTTTCTGTCGCAAGCGGCACAAAAATTAATAAACTGGATGTTGATACCTCACTTTTTAGAGATGAATGTGAAAAAGATTTAAAAAATGATATTTGTACTGATTTAGGTTTTGCAGCGAGTTTATTATCTGGAACTTCCTCCTCATATTCGAGCCAGCAGAACAATTTACAACTGGTTATAAGCCAGGTTTATTCATGGGTTGAGAGCATTTCTTATAAACTCGTCAAAGCGATAAATCAAAATATAATTAGAGATACAGAAAATCAAGTTGATATTTATTATCTTCCCTGCTCTATCGTGAACCGCAAAGAATTTGTAAATCAAATGAAAGAGTTATACACGTTAGGTCATGGCTCTTTGTCTGCCTGGATTGCAAGCACAGGAATTAACCCGGATGCATATTTATCACTTATGGAAATGGAAAAAATTGAACAGTGGGATGAGAAATTTAAGCCTCATCTCACTTCTTTTACTGCTAGCTCAAACAATAATGGCAGACCGGAAAATACCGATTCTATCAATGAGAACACAATTAAATCCAAATCGAACAACTCTAATAATATTCCAAAAGTTACGAGGTGATATCAAAACAATGTCTCATAACTTAACTTTAGGCTCTTTATTTGACGGCAGCGGAGGATTTCCACTAGGAGGATTAATGTGTGGAATTAAGCCAGTATGGGCAAGTGAAATCGAGCTGTTCCCTATACTCGTCACAACAAAAAGACCACCTTTTATGAAACATTTAGGTGACATAAATAAAATAAATGGTGCAGACATAGAACCAGTGGACATCATAACCTTCGGCTCACCGTGTACCGATGTGAGTGTTGCGGGAA
>CAQBRY010000049.1:0-12204 GCA_948762645.1 uncultured Eubacteriales bacterium
GCTATATACCTTACTGCTAAGTACACCTATAAAAGGAAGATTTCTGTACTTTTCATTATAGTCAAGACCATATCCCACTACGAATTCATTAGGTATTTTTTCTCCAACGTAGTCTGCATATATTTCTGCTTTTCGAGCCTCCGGTTTATCTAAAAGAGTACAAAGCTTAATACTTTTTGGATTTCTTGACTTTAGCATTTCCAATATATAACTAAGTGTTCTTCCGCTGTCCAATATGTCCTCTACAACTAAAATATCATACCCTTCAATAGGAATGTCCAAATCCTTTAAAATCCTGACTTCCCCACAACTTTTCGTCCCTAAATAACTTGAAACTGCCATAAAATCTATCATGCACGGTATACTGATTTTCCTCATAAGGTCAGACATAAAAATAACAGAACCTTTTAATACACTAATCATCAAAAGATTCTTATCTTTATAATCCTCACTTATCCTCTTACCAAGTTTACTCACTATTTCAGATAAATATTCTTCACTTAATAAAATCTTATCAATACTATCTATCATTAATACTTTCTCCTTCTAAAATTAGAGCTATATTTTGAGTATTTTTATCCACCTTAAAAAGTTCAGATTCCCCTACTCCATATATCCATATAACTTTATTTTTAAATGCAATCATTGGAATCTTATATCGATCAATTGACGGCATTTTAAGTTCATTAAATAATTTTTTTATAGATTTAGTAATACCTCTATTTAGAGGAGTAAAAATATCTTTTTCACGTCGGTTTCTAAAAATACTTCCTTTTGGAACTTTATCATAATCTAATATTCCAACTATATTCTTACTATTTTTTACAGCTAAAATATTAAATTCTTCCTTTTTTACTACTTTAATTATGAAGGTTATTCCTAAAGGTGTCAAGGAATTTATGTCTTTTAATTCATATTCCCAGCTTATACTTTCTTTATCTATATTTTTAGAATCTTTTTTATATAAAATATCCTCTTTTATACAAATTTGTATTCCGCCATGCAAAGTAATACATCCACTTTCATTATCAGATATCATACCAGACAATAAATTTACATGTTTATTTTCAAGTTCCTTCTCACCTGACAAATTTTCAAGTATCTTATATATAACTCTGCCTTTAATACAATCCGGTAACTTCCTAATATCTCTAATATTATATTTATATTTTTCATTAGGAAGTACAGTTCTTACGTATTCCTCATTACAAATGTCTTCTAAATACTTCTTATCTTCAGATACGCTGTCTAAAAACCTCTTAAAACATTTTTCAAAAGAAGGATTAATCTTTTTCAGTGAAGGAATTATTTCTAGTCTTATCCTGTTTCTATTAAAGTCCTTGCATCCGTTTGAACTATCATATACATACTCCAAATTATATTTCCTGCAGTAATTTTCAATTTCATCCCTGCTAAGGTAAATCAAAGGACGGATAATTTTTCCTCTTACAGCCGGTATTCCGCAAATTCCATTAATAGAACACCCACGGGTCATATTTAAGAAAACTGTTTCTATGCTATCAGATAAAGTATGAGCTGTAGCAATTTTTGCATCTATTTTTTCGGCAATACTATTAAATATTTTATATCTTATGTTCCTTCCGCATTCCTCCATACCAATCTTCATTTCCAGAGACATTTTAGGAATATCAACTTTCTCTAAATAAAATGGAACTCCAATCTCTTTACAAAAACTTCTTACGAAAATTTGATCTCTTTTTGCTTCGTCGCCTCTTATAGAGTGATTTATATGCACAGCAAAAACTTGTACATCATATATTTTCGCGGCACTATTTAAGAAATGCAGTAAACATATAGAATCTGCTCCTCCAGATACTCCAACCAAAATCTTTTTTGTACCCTGAAGCATTTTAAATTCTTCAATCGCAGAATATATTTTATCACTAATATTCAACTCGGTTTTCCTCTCTAGCTGTAAACTTCATGAATTCTCCCTGCCAAAATAGTGGTACAGATCTAGCTTCTCCATGTCTATTCTTTGCTACTATACATTCTCCATTATTCATATTAGTATTTTCATCAACATCAGCTGAAGGATAATATCCTTCCCTATATAAAAATAACACAATGTCAGCATCTTGCTCAATAGATCCTGAATCTCTAAGGTCAGAAAGTACGGGTCTATGGTCAGAACGCTGTTCACTGGCTCTTGAAAGTTGGGACAAAGTTACAACCGGAACATCCAATTCCTTAGCCATTATCTTTAAATTTCTAGTAATTTCGGAAATCTCCTGGACTCTGTTATCTATCCTCTTAGCACTAGACATTAATTGTAAATAGTCTATCAAAACCAAATCCACTTTATTTAATCGTCTGAGCTTTGACTTCATTTCCGGAATAGTCATGGCTGGTGTATCGTCTATATATATTTGTGATTTAGAAAGTCTGTCTCCGGCCTCTATTAGTCTTTCCCACTCGTCTTCGTTAAGATTGCCAAGTCTTAGTTTTTGAGACTGTACCATACTTTCCATCGATAATATTCTGGAAGTTAATTGTTCTTTCGTCATTTCAAGAGAAAAAAATGCGACTTTCTTCTCCTCCCTTAGTGCTACGTTTTGTGCGATATTAAGTGCAAAGCTTGTTTTTCCCATACCCGGTCTTGCCGCTAATAATATTAAATCTGATCTATTTAATCCCATGATTACCCTATCAAGGTCGCTAAGACCTGTAGATATCCCAGGCATACCTTTTGAATCACTTGAAACTAAAGTATCTAATCTATCAAATGTTTGCAAAATGATCTCATTAATACGCTGAAGTCCTTTTACTTCCTTACCTTTTCTAATATCAAAAATTTTCTGTTCGGCTGAATCCAATAGTTCAGATGAACTTAGATCATTTTTGGAAACTTCTTCTATAATATCCTTAGCAGTTTCCGCTAAAATCCTTACATTATATTTATCCCTTATTATATAAGCGTATGTTTCAACATTAGATATAGATGGAACTAAATTAACCAAGTCCAAAAAATACGTTCTATAAGACTCCTCATCTATATCTCCGGACTTTTTTATTGAATTAAGTACTGTTACAAAATCAATAGGCTGACCATTAATAAACATATCTATTATGGTTGAATATATAAGTTTATGATTTGCAGAATTAAAGTACTGCGCATTAGGAATAATTTCCGCAACTCTATCAAGACACTTTGAATCTAATAAAATAGCTCCCAAAACAGATTGTTCCGCTTCTAAACTGTAAGGTAGTTCATTCATTTAATATCCCACAATCCTAAATATAAAATTAAAACCGTCGGAAAATGACATTCCAACAGTTACCTTGGTCTTTATGGTGACCCGGACGGGAATCGAACCCGTGTTACCGCCGTGAAAGGGCGATGTCTTAACCGTTTGACCACCGGGCCATTATTATCTTTTGGTAGCGGTAAATGGATTTGAACCATCGACACTTCGGGTATGAACCGAATGCTCTAGCCAACTGAGCTATACCGCCATGAGTTTTTATTAGCAACATTTATTATCATATCAACATATTTTTGATTTGTCAATAAAAAAATTAAGATGTATACATTTTTACATGTATACATCTTTTATTTCCTAATATATTAGCTAATACGCTAAAGATTAAACTTTAAGCTTTGGAAGCTTAACCAGTATAAACTGACGTTTAAGTTGGAATTGAAGCTGTTGAAGTTGAAGTTGAAGTTGAAGTTGAAGTTGAAGTTGAGGTTGAAGTTGAATCTGGGACTGAATTTGAACCTGTGGCTGGATTTGAATCTATATTTGATGCTACTGTAGCTTCTACATATCTTGGATCTTTCCCAATAAATTTATTTGGTTTTACACTCATCATAATTTGAAATACTATAGCTACTGCTGATAAAGCGATTGCACTTATTGATAATGCTCTGTCTGTCATAATTTTTTCTCCTTTTATTTATATAAAAATTTAATTTACGTTTTAAATTTTAACACTTAAAAAACACTTTGTCAACTACTTTTTAATAAAATTATTTATTTAATTTTTTTAAAACATTCTAATACATTCTTAATAAGCATTGAAATAGTAAGTGGTCCAACACCTCCGGGCACCGGAGTAATATATGACGCAATAGGCTCAACATCCTGAAAATCTACGTCTCCGCAAATTTTTCCATTTGGCAATCTATTAATTCCAACATCTACAACAACCACATCATTTTTTAACATTTCTTTTGATATAAAGTTTGCTTTACCTACAGCACAAACTATTATATCAGCCTGCATACAAATGTCTTTTAAATTTGATGTCTTACTATGACAAATAGTTACCGTTGCATTTTTCTGAAGTAAAAGAAGCGCTATGGGCTTACCAACTATATTGCTTCTTCCAACTACTACACAATGTTTAGATGAAATATCTATTTTCTCATGTTCGAGTGCCTCTATTATTCCTGCCGGAGTACATGGGAGAACATAAGCATTTCCAGTTAAAAGTCTGCCTACGTTAGTCGGATGAAAACAATCCACATCTTTCTCCGGACAAATTGCTTCTATTACCGCTTTTTCATCTATATGTTTTGGCAAAGGAAGCTGAGTAAGTATTCCATGAATATTCTTATCACTGTTTAACTTTTCGATTAATTTTAAAAGATTTTCCTGAGAAGTATTTTCCGGAAGCGAATACTCCTGAGAATACATCCCTACTTTACTGCATGCTTTCTTTTTATTATTAACATAAATCCTAGATGCAGGGTCATCCCCGACTATTATTACAGCAAGTCCCGGAACAATGTTATGATTTTCTTTTATACTTAGAACTTCTAATCTGACTTCTTCCAGTATTTCCTCAGATATTTTTTTACCGTCAATAATCACTTCATGATCTCCAATTCCAAATATATAATTTTGGACTTCTATACACACATTAAATCTAATCTTAAAAAGTATCCGCGGTCATGCTTACATACAGGACATATTTTCGGTACTTCTTTTCCTCTATAAATATATCCGCAATTTAAACATATCCATCCTGCTTCAACATCTGAAACAAACAATTTGTTTTCTTCCAATAATTTTATGAATTTATCAAATCTGTCTCCATGTGTTTTTTCAATATCCGCTATCATATGGAAAGTTTTAGCAATAGCATTAAATCCTTCTTCCTTTGCCTCATCTCCAAATTCTTTATAAACAGGATCATACTCTTCGTACTCATTATGACGAGCACTCTTTAATAAATCTATTACATTATCGTGTATATCTACAGGGAATCCGCCTTCTATATTTATATTTTCTCCGGCAAGTGGCTCTAGATATTTATAAAATAATTCCGCATGTTCCTTTTCTTGATTAGCAGTAAATAAAAAGACAGATTCTATTATATGTAATCCGTCTTTCCTTGCCTTTGACGCAGCAAAAGTATATCTGTTTCTTGCCTGACTTTCACCGGCAAAAGCTTTCATTAAATTAATTCTTGTATTACTTTTTTCAAATGATACTGACATTTAAATTCCTCCTTGAATATCTATACACCCTCATTATAAATTTTAAATACTTCAATATCAAACTAAATTAAAATAAAATCAACCTTAAATATTTTTAAGCCAAAAAATTAATTTGTGAAGTATTACCTCTGCAGACCTATAGTCAATACATTTTTATAAATAATTTTACAAAATCAGTCTCTGACAACAACTTCTAATATTTAATAAAAATGCTCAATATATCCATTAAAATTTAATAGCTACTCTTTATTTCTAATACTAAAATTTTCTCCGTCAAAATCACATACTATTTTTTTACTTATATCTATTTCTTTTCCTAAAATTTTCTCGGATAAATTATCTTCAATATAAGTTTGAATTGCACGTCTAAGAGGCCTTGCCCCATAAGACTCATCAAAACCTACATCAGAAATTTTTTCCATAACTTTATCAGTAAATGATATAGATATATCCATAAGAGAAAGCCTCCTTGACAGCACCTCAAGCATACGAAAAGCTATATTCTTTACATCCTCTTTAGTTAGTTTCTTAAACACAATTATTTCATCTATTCTATTTATAAGCTCCGGCTTAAATGACTTTTTTAGTTCATTTATTACCATTTCTTTTGTCCTTAAATAATCGGACTCTAATTCACTTTCCTGAGTAAATCCCAATTTTACTCCTTTATCCGTTAAAACACGTGCTCCTATATTAGAAGTCATTATTATAATAGTATTTTTGAAATTAACTTTTCTTCCTTGAGAATCTGTTAAATGACCGTCCTCGAATATTTGCAAAAGCATATTAAACAAATCAGGATGAGCTTTTTCTATTTCATCAAAGAGTATGACTGAATATGGTTTACGTCTTACTTTTTCAGTTAATTGTCCGCCCTCATCATATCCAACGTACCCCGGAGGAGATCCTATTAACTTTGATGACGTATGTTTTTCCATATATTCAGACATATCAAATCTTATAAGAGAATCTTCGTCTCCAAATAAAGATTCTGCCAAAGCCTTACAAAGTTCAGTTTTTCCTACACCCGTAGGCCCCAAAAATATAAATGATCCAACAGGTCTGTTTGGGTCTTTTATGCCTACTCTCCCCCTGCGTATAGCCCGGGAAACTGCTGATACGGCACTATCTTGACCTATAACTCTTTGATGTAAAATAGATTCCATACTTAAAAGTTTACTGGATTCCTCATCTGTAATCTTTTCAACAGGTATTGATACCCAACTCGACACTACTCTTGCTATATCTTCATTAGTTATTTCTTTTTTATAATTATCAAACTTTAAAGAATATAAACTCTTTTCTTTTTCAATGAGTTTTTTTGTATTGTTTTCTTCATCCCTTAATTTAGCTGCCTTTTCAAAGTCTTGATTCAAAACTGCCTCTTGCTTACTTTTACTTAAATCTTTAAGCTCCTTTTTTAAATTTATTATTTTTTCGGGCTCTACATAGTGCTTAAGCCTTGCATGAGCTGCGGCCTCATCTATTAAATCTATTGCTTTATCAGGTAAAAATCTGTCGTTTATATATCTTGATGATAAATGTACGGCTGACTTTACAACCTCATCTGAAATATCTATTCCATGATGTTTCTCATACCTATCTTTTATACCATTTATCATTTTAATAGTTTCTTCTTCACTTGGCTCATCTACAAGAACAGGTTGAAACCTCCTTTCAAGCGCTGAATCTTTTTCTATATGTCTGCGATATTCACTAATAGTCGTAGCCCCTATCACTTGAAAATCACCTCTGGTAAGAGACGGTTTTAATATGTTTGCAGCATCAGTAGATCCCTCTGACGATCCTGATCCTACGATTGTATGAAGTTCATCTATAAATAGAATTATATTTCCGTCTTTTTTTATTTCTTCTATAACTGTCTTTATTCTGTCTTCAAAATCTCCACGATATTTAGTACCGGCAATCATACTCGCCAAATCCAAAGATACTATACGTTTATATTTTAAATTTTCCGGTATATCTCCTGAAAATATCTTAAGCGCCAAGCCCTCAACGACAGCTGTTTTACCAACTCCGGGTTCACCAATTAAACATGGATTATTTTTTGATCTTCTTGAAAGTATTTGTAAGACCCTTTCTATTTCCTTATCCCTACCCACTACCGGGTCAAGATTATTTTCAGATGCCATAGCCGAAAGGTCTCTGCAAAACTGATCTACTACTCCTGTTCCTTCCTTGCCGCTACATTTTCCTTTGTACTGACTTGAATAAGAAGAAGCAAAAAAGTCATTTGAGTTTTTACCGCTTGATTCATTGATTTTAAAACTACTAATTTTCTTTAATATTTCATTTTTAGATGCTCCTAGCATTTCTAAAAGTTTAAAAGCGTATCCTTCACTTTCGTCTAAAATAGCAGTTAAAATATTTTCCGTGCTTATAAGTTTGCTGCCAGACTGAACCGATTTATTCATAGCACAGTTTAATATTTTTTTGGTCTTTGGAGTAAAATCATCCGTAGTTACAACGCTTTTGCTCCCCACTCCTATTTGTTCTTTTACAATCTTTTCAGCCATATCAAATTCTACGCCAAGCTCATGCAAAACAGTAGCAGCTATACTACTAGTCTCTTTAATAAGACCAAGTAAAATATGTTCGCTCCCAACGTACGTATGTCCAAGCTGCGATGCAATCTCTATGGCTAAATTTATAGCATTATTTGCTTTATAAGTAAAATTATCAAAATTATACATAAAATACCCCTCTAACAAAGATTGTAAAACCCAGAAAAACAGTATTATTGTTAGAGTATATGATGCATATTATTCAAATATTTTAAGTATAAATATTAAATGTAAAATACTTATTGTTATTTATGGTAAAAATGCAAGAAAAAATATTATTTTACAACAAAACTTGACTATAAAATACATAATGTATTAGTATATAATGTGAAAAATATAAAAGGAGATGAAATTAATATGCAAAAAAGAAATATAGCTCTTTGTATAATTTTAAGTATCATAACCTGTGGTATATACAGTATGGTGTGGCTCGTAAATCTTGCCGATGACGTTAATTATTTAAGCAAAAAAGAAAACACATCCGGAATAATGGTTCTTCTCCTTAGCTTAATTACCTGCGGAATATATGGAATGTATTGGTCATATGTTACTGGAAATATTCTTGATGAAATAAAAAAAGAAAAAGGTATATATTCGAATAATTCAGGAATTTTATATCTTATACTCTATATTTTAACCGGAGGAATAGTAACTTACGCTATTATCCAAAATGATTTAAATAATCAAATTGAGATGATGTAATTTGATAAAGTCAAGAATTTTATATTTAATAAAACTCTATTTTCCTATACTTATAATAGGCACAATCTACTATATTATATGTTTGGTTACACCATTTAGAATACCTTGTATTTTTAGGTCTATAACAGGATATAAATGTCCCGGATGCGGAATTACAGACTTATTTCTCTTTACCTTAAAAGGGGACTTTATATCCGCATTTGAATGTAATCCTATGGTCTTTATAATTATTCCGATAATTGGTATAATCTTTATTAGACAAAATACCCTATATATTAAATATGGTTATTTTAAAATGAGTAATATAGAAAATTTAATATTATATTTATTAGTCATCTTATTATTATTGTTCTGCATAATAAGAAATATATATTCCTTTTAAAATAAATCATATAAAATAATATTATTGTTGTTGAAAAAAGCAACTACGATAGACTATAATAATAATATAGCTAAAAACCAAAGGAGAGGAGTAAAATAGATGATATCATATTACAAAACCACAAACAGCAGAATAATAGGTATTGATCAGTATGAAGACGGGTGCTGGATTAACTGTGTTGCACCTGATGAAGAAGAAATAGAATATCTAATTTCTAACTTCCATATTGAACCAGATTTCCTAAAATCCTCCCTCGACGAAGAAGAATCTTCACATATTGATTATGAAGACGGTATAACTTTAATAATACTAGATAGTCCGGTTGTTGAAAGGCACGGTCAGCATCTCACATATTATACTATTCCGCTTAGTATAATGATTACAGAAAAATGTGTTATAACTGTTTCCTTAAAGGAAAACTCCATACTCGAAGAATTTTCCGAAGGTTTAATGAGAAACGTTAAAACAGAATTTAAAACCCACTTTGTTTTACATATAATGCTCAGAATGGCTACGAAATACCTCCAATACCTAAAACAAATAGATAAAATAACACATCACGTTGAAAAAGAACTAAGAAAATCCATGAAAAATAAAGAACTAATACAACTTTTAGAAATTGAAAAATCCCTTGTATATTTCTCTTCGTCTTTAAAAGCAAATAATATAACACTTGAAAAAATAACTAAAAGAAATCATATGAAACTTTATGAAGATGATCAGGATCTTTTAGAAGACGTATTAATTGAAATAAAACAGGCAGTAGAAATGTCCGATATATATTTAAATATTTTGTCCGGAACAATGGATGCCTATGCTTCTATAATTTCAAATAACTTAAATATAGTTATGAAAATACTTGCCTCAATTACTTTGATCATTTCTATCCCTACGGTTATATCCGGAATATATGGGATGAACACTCCAGGACTTCCTATGATGGAATTTTGGTGGTTTCCAATTATAACTTCAGTAATTTTAATGGCTGTATCGTGGGTAATACTTAAGAAAAAAGATATGATGTAATTTTCACTATTATTAAATTTTAAACTTAAAAATATCTGCAGTAAAAAATTTCTGGCTCAAGTACTTAACCAGAAATTTTTATAATTACATATTATTAATCATTAAAACCTAATTTATCGCAAAGGAAGTTGCCAAACCTATTTCCGAGAAGGGTTCCGCCAGCAGCACCGGCATAACAACCCATCGTTGCCCCACCATTAGTATTTGTTATTTTAGAACCAGCTATGGTACCCGAACACCCACCTAAAACTGTGCCTCCTACAGTACAAGTAGTTTTTACAGCTACACCAGCAACTTTTTTTAAAAGACCTGATCCTGCTCCCCCAACTACTTCATCTAAATCGTCATCATTTTCAATCTTTACTTCTCCTGACAAAGCTTTTTCCACAGATTTTAATATTTTTTCTAAATTTTCGTCTGTTATACCGGGATTTTCTTCTTTCAAAATTGCTTTTGCTTCCGATATGAAATCTTTATCTTTCATTAAAGTATCGGTTAGTTTCTTTTCATCTAAAAGTTTTAAAACTGTATCTTTATCCATAATAACATCCCTTTCTAATTATATAAAATATGTTTTTTACTTACCGTTTATTATTTTAACTCAAAAAACACAAAAGGCAATTATTTTTTTGTTATTTTTTCAACACGATCAAGTTTTACAAAAATATTTTATTAAATTTTTCTTAATAAAAAATAATTTTATAAAACATATTTATTTTTTACTTTAATTGTGATAAAATAATAATGTTCATTATTCATGTAATTTAACATGTAGTTGGATGGGTACTGTACGATGAAAAGTTGTGAACCATGTCAGGCGGGGAACCGAGCAGCATTAAGCATTCTATTTCATGCGATACAATTAATCTTTTCAACTGCATGTTAAGTTACATGGATGTTACTTGCAAAATCAGGAGTGTTTTGGATGTATCGTGTGTTATACCGAAAATGGCGTCCTAAGGTTTTTAATGACGTAACAGGGCAAGATCATGTTGTCACTACTTTAAAAAATGAAATTAAGTTAAAACATATATCCCACGCTTATTTATTTACAGGTTCAAGAGGTACAGGCAAAACTTCTTGTGCTAAAATTTTTTCTAAAGCTATAAATTGTCCACACTCCAAAGATGGAAATCCTTGTTTAGAATGTAATATCTGCAAGGGCATAGACTCAGGAAATATTCTAGACATCACAGAAATAGATGCTGCAAGTAACAATGGCGTTGAAAATATAAGATCTATTAGAGAAGAAGCTTTTTTTATGCCATCTGCGTGTAAATACAGGATTTATATAGTAGATGAAGTACATATGTTATCGACCGGCGCCTTCAACGCTTTACTTAAAATATTGGAAGAACCTCCCTCCCATGTCATATTTATTTTGGCTACAACAGACGTGCATAAAGTTCCTCTTACGATCATCTCAAGGTGCCAAAGATTCAACTTCTATAGAATCCTTCCTAAGTATATTTATGAAAAACTAAATTACATATGTAAAGAAGAAAATATAAATATAGAATCTGAAGCTTTAAACCTCATCTCCAATATTTCAGACGGGTCGCTAAGAGACGCTTTATCTATACTTGACCAATTTTGTAATCATGGCGAAGAAAAAGTCACTTTGGAAATAGTAAAAAGTACTCTGGGATTTATAAATAACGAATATATATCAAAATTATTAGAGTATATACAAGAAAATAATCAATCTGAATTATTATTATTAATCGAAGATTTACACATAAAATGTATAAACTTTTCTAAGGTTTGCGAAGACATCATCGATTACTTTAGAAATTTATTATGGCTTAAAACAGTCAAAGATCCTGCAAAAATAACTTTACAACGTAATTTGCCAATAAAATTTAATAATAATAATGTAAATGAAATAATCGATTGTATAGAAATACTAAAAAACTCACATCAAAATATGGCTAATGGTAGTCAGATAAAATATGAATTTGAAATTTGTATGTTGAAAATTTGTAATTCTCTATATAAAGATTCAAAAATTATATCGACTAAAAAAAATAAAAAAGAAC
>CAQBRY010000049.1:12214-13034 GCA_948762645.1 uncultured Eubacteriales bacterium
AACCTTCTATTTCGAAATTATCAATACCAGTTCCCTCTCCCCAAAAAATGGCAGAGTTTCCTTATTGGAATAAAATTTTAGATTTACTTGAAAAAAATTTAAAATCTAAGTCTATGGTAAAAGCATTTAAAAACTCCGTGGCGTTTGAATCAGGAAATTTGCTTTTAATTAAATCAGAAAATTCCCTGGTCTTCGAGTTCCTAAGGGATACATCCCATAGAGATGAAGTCAGATCTCTAATAAAACAAGTTACGGGAAAGCATTATAACTTAGGTCCATACAAAAAAGAAGAAAATTCTAAATCTCCACTAAAAAAAGACTTAATAGATTCATTCTGTGAAGATGCATTGAAAAGTAATATAAACATTAATATAAATTAAATTTTTTAAGGAGTATAAATATGAAAGTAAGACTTCCAAAAAACAACAATCCAGGAATAGGAAATATACAAGAACTTGCAAAAAAAGCTCAAGAAGCCCAGGAAAAAATGGATATGGTATCACAAGAGTTAGAAAATAAAGAATACTCTGCTACTTCCGGAGGAAATGCTGTCAAAGTTATAATAAACGGTAAGCCACAAATTAAATCTATTCATATAGATCCATCCGTAATGGACGTTGATGACCTTGATATGCTTTCAGATATGATTATCGCCGCTACAAATGAAGCTATTAAAAAATCCCGTGAGGAAAAAGATACATCTATGCAAAGTATTTCAAGCCAATTAAATATACCAGGACTATTTTAATTATGTCAGAATACAGTGTAACTTGCCTTGCAAAACTAATAGATAACTTTAATAAGATTCCCGGTATAGGTA
>CAQBRY010000050.1 GCA_948762645.1 uncultured Eubacteriales bacterium
CTCTTAGCTGATTTAATTGTTGTGTCAGTTCTTCATTTGTTGCTTGTTGCTGAGACAATACTTGAGCATTTTGTTCTCTTTCTTCTCTTAGCTGATTTAATTGTTGTAACAGTTTTTCATTTTCCTGACGCAATCTTGCTATCTCTTGGCTCGGATCAACGACTTGTGGCATGCGAGGATTCTCTAGTCTTACTCTAAGCTCACTGTTTTCTTTCCTTAATCGTTCCAATTCTTGTGTATATTTATTTAGAGAATTTTCTAACCGTGTAATTTCCCCCCTAATATCATTATTTTCAGTTCTCAACCGACTTATTTCACGGTTCAAGGCAACATTTTCATTTGACCTAATTTCTAAATCTTGACTCATCCTGCTGTTTTCTTTTCTTAACTGTTCACACTGCTCCTCCAGATTAACATATTGACAAGATATATCGTTTAATGTTTTTAATGTTTGTTCTAATGCTCCAGCATTACCACTATTACCACTATTACCACTATACATAGCAGATACCGATGAAATTGTGCCCACTCCAATAGTACAAGATAATAATAGTGCTATTATTTTATTACACGGGCCTTTATTTAAGTTTTTATTAATAATCATCTAAACCTTCCTTTAATATTTTTGATCTGATACATATATTATAACACTCACTTAATCAAAACACAATAGTCATTTTATGAATTGTCTCCGCCTGATAATTTTTCAGCTCTATCCGCAGTAATAAGGGCATCTATTACCTCATCCAAATCTCCATTTAATATACTGTCCAATTTATAAAGGGTTAATCCTATCCTATGGTCCGTCAATCTACTTTGTGGGTAGTTATAGGTTCTGATACGTTCAGATCTATCACCAGTACCAACCTGAAGACGTCTTTCTTCTGCTAAAGCACTGTTTTGTTTTTCTCTTTCAGCTTCTAAAAGTCTGGACTTTAAAACTTTCATAGCTTTATCTTTATTTTTATATTGACTTCTCTCATCCTGGCATTCTACGACCACCCCGGTTGGAATATGCGTAATTCTTATCGCAGACTCCGTCTTATTAACATGCTGTCCACCTGCCCCACCTGCTCTATAAGTGTCTATTTGCAGATCAACGGGATTAATATCTATTTCAACGTCATCAGCTTCTGGAAGCACCGCAACTGTTACTGTGGATGTATGAACCCTACCTTGAGCTTCTGTTTCCGGTACCCTTTGTACTCTGTGCACTCCGCTTTCAAATTTAAGTCTTGAATAAGCCCCCTCACCGGAAATCATAAAACTTATTTCTTTGTATCCCCCGAGTCCTGTTTCATTAAAATTTATAATTTCAGTTTTCCACCTTCTGGTCTCGGCGTACATGCTATACATCCTATAAAGTACTCCTGAAAATAAGGCCGCCTCTTCTCCTCCGGCACCTCCTCTTATTTCTATAATAACGTTCCTGTCATCATTAGGGTCTTTAGGAAGTAAAAGGATCTTTAAATCACTGGATATAACCTCTAATTTTTCTTTGGCCGCCTCTATTTCCATTTCTGCCATTTCTTTGAGTTCTTTATCTGAACCGCTTTCAGATAAAACGTCCTTTGCTTCTTTAAGATCATTTTCAATTTTTTTATATTCTCTATACTTTTCAACAATAGGCGTTATATTTTTAAGTTCTTTCATCAGTTTTTTATACGTATCTTGGTCACTGATAATATTCGGATCACACAAATCCTTATTTATATCTTCAAAATGTCTTTCAATTGACTCTAATCTACTAAACATTATTATCCCCCCTATACTTTTAAATTTATATTGTATCATATACTAACGATCAAAAAAATAGTAAAGTGACTTTTAATTTAAAAATCATTTTACTACTTTTAATTATTATAGAAAAATATCTTATTAATTCCCCAAATATCTTTATATTTTATTAATAAATTTCATATTTAATTATATATAATGATAATATTATTATTTGATAACAAAAATAAAATATATTTATTCATCAATATTTCTTGACAATATGTTTTATTAATTATAAAATAAAATTTAAATTATGTCAATTATAGCTAATTTTATCATTATTGGCAAGTACGTATGAAAAGAAGGTAGGTGGAAAAAATATATAAAAAAATATAATTTATAATATTTACGAAAAGAGGGAAAAAAATGGCTGAAAATGAAAACGGTTTATTCAGAAAAAGTTCTTTAGAAAGGATATCATCTCCAGAACAGTTAAATGAGTATATTAAAATTACAAACCCCAGCTTAATCGGAATACTAATAGCTATATTTACTATTTTAATTGCAGGATGTATATGGATATTTACAAGTTCCATACCTCAGTCTATAGACTTAGTGGGAATCGCTGCAACATCCTATCGAGACACTTCTCAAAAAGTATACTGCTACGTTCCTATATCTACAGCAAAACGTTTAAAACAAGGTATGAACGTACAAATATCCCCTGACTACGCTCCAAGAGAAGAATATGGATATATAGAAGGCAAAATACTTTTCGTTGGAGAAGATATAATAGATACTACCTATCTTAGAAGTAAATTCGAAAATCCTTCAATAGTAGCTCCCGCAATTCCTGAAGGAAATTTTGTCGAAGTAGAACTGAGCCTTGGAAATTGGTCCAGCAACAAGGGAGAAGATATCGTTATATCTGACGGATCAACATGTCAAGTTACAGCTGTAATCAGCCAAAAAAATACTTTCGAACTAATGTTTAGAAACAGTTAGGCAGGTGAGTTTAGATGGGAAAAATTGCTAAAGTCCCTGTTATTATACAGCTCGAAGCTCTTGAATGCGGAGCTGCCTGTCTTTGTATGATAGCAGCATACTACAAAAAATGGATACCTTTAACCCAAGTCCGTGCTGACTGCGGAGTATCAAGAGACGGAAGCGTAGCTAAAAACATACTCAAGGCCGGACGGGCTTATGGATTTGAAGCCGGAGGTTACAGACTGGAACCATCATCTATAGATTCATTGCAACTGCCGGCAATAATACACTGGGATTTTAATCACTTTGTAGTTTTATGCGGAGTAGACCATAAAAAAGGTAAAGTTTATATAAACGATCCGGGAAGCGGTAAAAGAGTACTTTCCATGGAGGAATTCGACAGATCTTTTACGGGTATTGCTCTTTCTTTCGTCCCGGGAAAAGACTTTAAGCCTGAAGGTAAACCCAAAAGTGTTGTGTCTTTTGCAAAAAAAGCTTTGAAAGGTGCTATGGTACCGTTTATTCTAGCCTTTTTAATTACATTTGTTTTAAAAATCGTAGATATGGCATCGCCAATATTTAATAAAATATTTCTTGATGACATACTCTCCAAACGAAATCCCGAATGGCTTATGCCATTTATAGGTATAATGCTTTTAGTACTGGTTATACAAGTTCTCATTGGTATTATACAGTCTATATACTGGCTGAAAATTGAAGGTAAATTTGCTATATCTTCGAGTGCGGAATTTATGTGGCACGTTCTAAGGCTCCCACTTGACTTCTTCTCTCAAAGATATATCGGTGATATCGTATCAAGGCAAGAATCTACAGGTCAAATAGCACTCACTCTTATCAAAAAAATATCTCCAATATTTATAGACGTAGTATCCTTATTCCTATATTTGATAGTTATGATAAAGTTTAGTTGGCAATTAACCTTAATAGGTATCACAGCTACTCTTATAAATATGTTTATTGCTCAGTATACTTCTAAAAAAATGCTCGAATTTCAAAGAGCAGCCGTACCTAACTCCGGAAAACTTATGAGTGTAACATACTCAGGTATAGAAATGATTGAGACTATCAAATCAACAGGTGCTGAAAGCGGATATTTTGAACGCTGGGCAGGGTATTATGCAAGGCAAAATAATGCTGCCGTCAATATTGCAAAATTTAGCCAGTATGTTGGTTCCATTCCAAGCTTCATACAAAGCATTGCTGACATTACACTTCTTATGTGCGGTGTATATTTAATAATGCAGGGTCACTTCACAATAGGTACTCTTACAGCTTTCCAAGGTTATTTAGGTAGGTTCTTTGGTCCAGTCGGCACACTTATGGAAATATACAAAAGTTTCGTTGCCATGAGGTGCGACATGGAAAGAGTTGAAGACGTCCTTGAGTATCCCACAGATGTCAAAGCAATTTCAAACACAGAAGAAAAATCCGATGAAAAATTACAAGGTAATCTCCAGCTTAAAAATATTACCTTTGGATATAGTAAACTTGCAGATCCCCTTTTAAAAGATTTCTCCCTAAGTCTTAAACCAGGTTCGTGGGTAGCTTTGGTCGGGGGAAGCGGAAGCGGTAAGTCAACTATTGCCAAACTTATAATGGGCCTTTATAAACCATGGCAGGGTGAAATTACTTTCGACGGAAAGCCAAGAGACAAAATAGACAGCTATAAATTCCATAGTTCAATATCTATGGTTGACCAGGATAAAGTAATGTTTAATGATACAGTTAAAAACAACATTAAAATGTGGGACGACTCCATTGAAGATTTCGCAGTAACTTTGGCCTCTCGCGATGCAGATATTCACAGTGCAATTATATCAAGACCCGATGGATACAACCACGTTATAAGAGAAGGGGGAAAGGATTTCTCCGGAGGGCAATGTCAAAGAATTGAAATAGCAAGAGTTCTTGCCCAAGAGCCTACTATTATAATCCTAGACGAAGCAACCTCAGCTTTAGACGCTAAAACGGAAGAAACTGTTATGAAAAATATCAGAAAATTAGGTTGTACGTGCGTAGTCGTTGCTCACAGACTCTCAACCATCAGAGACTGCGATGAAATTATCGTTCTTGATCAAGGCAACGTTATTGAAAGAGGTACTCATAAAGAACTTATGGCAAAAGAAGGTCTGTATACCAGACTTGTCACTACAGAATAAAGGAGGTGTCTAATATGAATTTTGATCCTTTTGAAAGTCAGATAAATAAAAGACGCAGATATGATGAAGAAATGTACCAGGGAGCTTTTGCAGATCTATTATCTGTTTTAGGAATTAAAGGTCAGAAAGCGATTCGCGAAGTAAAAGGGGCTGTTGCTGAAATACTTAAATTTCTAGGTCAGACTATACCAGATATTCCAGAAAATATAACAGATTTAGACGCACAGCTCAATTATATGCTAAGACCTTCCGGAACAATGAGAAGAAGAATAGAACTCGTAGGAAAGTGGTGGAACGATTCAACAGGCTGTATCTTAGGCAGTACTAAATCCGGAGAAGTTATCGCATTAATACCAAATAAATGGTCCGGATACGAGTATAAAAATGCTGATGGCAAGATAATAAAAGTAAATGAAAAAACAGCAAAAGAAATTAACATCGATGCATTTTGTTTTTACAAAGGTTTCCCGCAAACAAAACTTAAAATTAAAGATTTAATGATCTTTATGGCAAAAGTACTTTCCTTATCCGATCTATTTTTTATGGTAAGTGCTACCGCCATTATGCAGCTTCTAAGTATGCTTACCCCTTATACCACAAAAATTATATATAGTATCTTGATTCCCTCCGGGTCAACATCCCTTATAGGATCAGTTACTTCGCTACTTGTTGGTATAACAATAGGTACCACTCTTCTTAGTATAAATAAAAGCATTATAGAAACCAGAATTCAAAATAAACTTAACTTATCAGTTAACAGTGCTATTATGATGAGAATGTTTAGCCTTCCGGCTACCTTCTTTAAAGATTACTCCGCAGGAGAACTTGCAAGCAGAATGGGATATATAGCTTCGCTTTGCCAAATGATTGCCGGTGCAGTTTTATCAACAGGTCTTACGGCTATATTCTCGCTTGGTTTCTTATTCCAAATGAACCATTATGCTCCAAGCCTTGTAATGCCTGGTATGGCAGTCATAATTTTAACTATAGCTTTTTCAGTTTTAATAACGTTAATGCAGCAAAGTATATTTAGAAAAAAGATGAAAATTGCTCCCAAACTCCAATCACTGGTTTATGCTCTATTCGGAGGCATACAAAAAATTAAAGTTACAGGTTCCGAAAAAAGGGCATTTGCAAAATGGGCCGAGCAATATTCGGAAGTTGAAAAACTTGATTATTCTCCTCCGTTTTTGATTAAAGTTAGTTCAGTTATAAGCATGATAATTTCATCTCTTGGAATGATTGCCATTTATTACTTTGCAGCTATTAACTCCGTAAGTTTATCAGACTATCAATCATTTAGCGGTGCTTACGGCGGTGTTAACGCAGCTATAACGTCTCTTGCAAGTATAGCTCTTCAAATCGCAAATTTAGGTCCGATCCTTGAAATGATAAAACCAATTATGGAATGCGAACCTGAAAGCAGCGAAGGGCGTAAAATTGTTACATCTCTCTCCGGTGATATTGACGTTAATCATATCAAGTTCAAATATACTGAAGATGGTCCGTTAATTCTTGACGACATAAACATTAAAATCAAAAAAGGTGAATACGTGGCTATTGTCGGACAAACCGGATGCGGTAAGTCTACTCTTTTAAGACTCCTTCTTGGATTTGAAAAACCAGAGCAAGGTGCTATATATTACGGCGGTAAAGATATAAATTCACTTGATCCGAAAAGCCTAAGACAAAAAATCGGCGTCGTAATGCAAAACGGTTCCCTATTCCCGGGAGATATATTCTCAAATATAATAGTTACATCGCCCTGGAAAACCTTAGATGACGCTTGGGAAGCAGCCTACATGGCAGGAATAGACAAAGACATAAAAGCAATGCCAATGGGTATGCACACAATGATATCGGAAGGTGCGGGTGGAATATCCGGAGGTCAAAAACAAAGAATTATGATCGCTAGATCTATTATAAGTAAACCTGCTATCCTTTTCTTTGATGAAGCTACTTCTGCTCTTGACAATATCACTCAGCATCACGTATCAGAAAGTATTTCTAAGCTTAACTGTACAAGGCTTGTCATTGCTCACAGACTTTCAACCATTAAAAACTGCGATCGTATACTTGTAATGGACAAAGGTAAAATTGTCGAAGAAGGCAACTTTGACAGTCTTATGGAGAAAAAAGGTAGGTTCTATGAACTTGCAGTACGCCAAATAGCAAAATAAATTTATGCCATGTCTGATTTAATCAAGACATGGCTTTTTATCATTTTACAATATTATCCTAGATTTCATAATATCAAATCTTATTATATTTTTTAAATTAAGACCGTATTCAAAACTATCATTGTTTAAAAATTATGAATGCTCATAAAATTTAAAGTTCAAAATATCTTTAAATGAGTTTCCACATAAATTGCATACTATAAATACTAAATATTTTTACTAATTAAATAAAATTATTTTAAATTAAAAAATTTATCTTATCTCTTGTTCTAAACTTTTAAATATTTCATTATCAAAAAACTCTATAATAGTCATATCAAGACCATCACACAGCTTCTTAATAGTGGATACTGTGGCACTATTATTCCTTCCATTAACAATATTATTAATAGTAGATTGCGTAACCCCGCTAATAGTTCCCAGTCTATTTATCGTAAGATTCCTCACCTCGCATATATTTAATATTCTAATCTTTACGGCTTCACCTATTCTCATAAAATATCACCCCAAGATTAGACTACCCATATTCTTTAAAAATAATTAACATTATTGAGTTGAAATTCTATTAATACATCATATAATTATAAAAAAATAATTTTAAATTGTATTCAATATACATTATTTTACATAAAATACATTATATGTATGTTGTTATGGCAAGTTTTTTTGTACATAAATAAATTTTTAACTATTTTAAGTTAAATTATTAAATATATAAATATTTACTTAATTTGAGTTATAACTTTAATTAGTTAATAAATAATATTTTTATAATATTTATATTGACTTTATTAAAAAATGCATTATACTTTATTAAAGTAAAAATTAATTTTAGGAGAATACAATATGAAAAAAATAAAACAACTAATTCTAATATCCGTGTGTGCTATTGGTACTTTTTTCTCGTCATCGTCAATTTACGCAATACCACCACCTAAATTTACACCAGAAAATGATGCAGCGCTAATACAAGCAGTAGATAACATTCAAAGTCAAACTCCTCAAGGTCAGCCATTATCTTGGACAGCTGTTGCTCAGTTGGTTCCAGGTCAAACACCAAGAAGCTGTAGAACAAGATGGACTAATTACTTATGTCCTTTTCAGATTGCTTTGTGGTCAAGGGAAGAGGACGAACTTTTATTCCAAAAATATAATGAATTAGGTCCACAATGGTCTAAAATATCTAAATTTTTTGAATATAGAGATGAAATATCATTAAAAAATAGATATAACTTCATTAGTAAAAGCTTTAATTCTTTTAACCTATTAAATTGTTCATATAGAGTTAAGATAAAAGAAAATGGAAATAAAAAGATAATCTGTGAACTGAAAGAAAAATCAAATTCAAGAGTTCAAGAAGCTGCAATAGCTTCAATAGATACTAACTCAACAAAACAAATATATACCAATGCACCTAATTGGGTACCAGCTCCCTTTAGCTTAGCAATGAACATATCAGAAATGCAAATGATAAGTCAAGTTCTCCCAGACGATCCACTATTCCAAGAATTCCTAGATACAAGAGGTTCATATCTTAACGATCAAATTATTAAACAGACGGGTACTAGCATAATCAGTAGCCATAAAACGCTTATATATGAAGATAAGCATTAATCTGTTAAATAATAAAAAAACATAGAAATTAAATATCTAATTTCTATGTTTTTATATATTCAAAAGTTAATTAACAAGTAATAGTGTTACTTATAATATATTTAAAGATAAATTTTTTAATCGAAGTGTAGTCATATGAATTATAAAAAATATTAGTAACCCTTTTTACAATATTAGGAGCTTGTATTATCCCCATCTCAACTATGGCATATACCCAAGAAGACATCGATAGTGCTAGAAGTATAGCTAGAAGTAAAGAGTCTTTAACAAAAGTCGGCATAGCTAACCCCCCTACTTTAAGAGCCTGGATCGAATGCTACAACGAGGCATCAGTTGCTTTAAGAGCCTGGATCAAATACTACAACGAAACATTAGCTCATTTAACAGGCATACTTGAAATAGGATTCGATGCATACACAAAAACTCCTACCTATGGTTGGGACATTAAAAATATTCCTGTTCTAAAAACATCCACTCTTACTAAAGAAAATTTTGAAATAATTATAAACGATGCTATAAACCTATATACATACCTTATCAGCAATCCATAATATTAAAAAATAAGAACAAGATAATTTCTCATCTATCTTGTTCTTAATTATTTGAAAAGGTATAAATTTTTAATGTTCCTCTTTTACCTCACAATTAACTTAATTAAATATGTTTAAATTCCCTTGGGGAAGAGACCGGAGAACCTCCACTAGAACTACTTAAATCTTCCGTAAAGATATGCTGCATTTTTTTTAAGTTTATAAATTCCCTTAATAGACTTATTTTAAAATTATTCTCGTGTGAATTTGCTAAAATTTCATAAATACGATTTCCCTTCTCCGTGCCACGGCTCAAAGGAAGATCAATAGGTACGCCATCTAACTCTTTAGGTAAAAAAATATTTAAGGCTCTTATTAACTCGTTGGCATAACTATGTGAAATATTCATATTAATTATTATTTTAGATATTTCTCCGTTATCGCCAATTTCATAGGCCAATAGGTTCCCTACATTAGAACATTCTGAATTAATTACATTACATATCTGAACAACAAATTGTTTGTTGACAGCCGAAACGAAACATGGACTCATAAAAAGTATTGACACACTTAAAATTATTTTTTTGAAAATCTTCATAAAAACTCTCCTCCTAATTATTTACATTAAATTATATCATTAATTTATAATTATTCAAGATTTAATTTTTATTTAATACATCTTGACATCTTAATTACATTAATATATAACTAAATTATAATCATAAAATAATTAATACGAGGAGGAAGAAATGAAAAAATTAAAAAAATTATTAGTATACAGTGCTATTGCTATGTCTTCAATAGCAATATATAACTTGTCACCTTCAGCAATAGTTCCAAATCATCCTCTGCTTTCAAGATTAAATGCTTCTGGAATAGCTTGTCCCGATGATCCAAACAACATAGAACTATTAACAGAAGATGCCAGCAATACTTTAGTATGGATGGTAAAAGGATCTGAGGGAGATCCCGATACCGGAAAAGGCGGTGTGGGATTAGAGCATATAATATATCACAACAACTATAATAAGAGAAGAGGAACATATGCGCCACCTTCGACACATCTTCTAGATATAGCCAAAAGATTAGACATTCTTAAAGATATAGATAAAGATATAAAATTCAACTTTTTAAAAGAGGGTTCTGACAAAAAAATCGAAATAAACTTAGACGAAGTTGATAAATATAAAAGGGATTTTGTGCCCAAATATAAAGAAGATGTTCTTAGTCACGTAGAGCAAATAATAAAAACCGGTACAAAAATGAGCCCTTCGAAAATATTAAAGCACGGAGAATACGACTTAGACATAGAATCTAAAAAATCAGATGAAGGTTGGGTCTATACAGATGGCAAGATAATGATTTTCGTAAGATCTAATGGATTTATATCAAATATATTTCCAACATCTGGGGTGAAAAAGGGATTTATCACAGTAGTAACTGACGGAGATCAGGATTTCCAACAAAGACACAGCGCAGCAGCACATCAACAAATAGTATCCTTAAAAAATGAATACCAAGAATATCTAGATAGATATAAAGAATCTGAAGCACATTTTCCAGTTTTAACCCTAAAACAATTCTTTGAATATAAATCTAAATATGCTGATGAAATGGACGTAATGTTTTATAATAAAGTAGTGTCTCTCAAAGAATTCGAAAATCCAGACGATTTCTTTACAGCCATAGAATTAGGATTTAAGTCAGCTTCAGACTATTATATATGGTTAGGCAAAATATCACATACTAGAATAAAAATTCCAGCAACATATCATAAAATATTGCTTCCTAATCTAAATAATGACTATAAATACAGAATGTTTAAAATATTTACAGGCAGAACAACCCTCACATATAATGAATATCGAGATATCATTAATAATCTTGAAGACTAATATTAAAAAGCTACTATTTAAGTAGCTTTTTAACTTTTTTTATTCCTACTAATATTCGTAAATATAAAGTTAATCCCAAATAAAATTACCATACACGATAGTAATATTTTAAAAAACATATTTTCCGCTATGAATCCCTGACAATTTAAAAGTAATATTACTCCTAGCGTAAATATAAACGCATTAGACATTTTATACTTATCAAAAATTAAACTAGCAATAGCAGGTAATATTAAAAATAAAGTCCACCATCCATTAAAAAACAAATCGAAACTAAATAGTCCCGTATAATTTCCAAACATATTTATACCTATAACTAAAAATGATATTCCCCATATTATGCCACTATATGATTTTTTCATTATTTTTCCTCCTACGAATATGTAAATATTAAAATAGTATATTTTATTATTTTATCCTGGCTCTTAATAGTTTTCAATAAAGCATACTTGAAAATAAATATTTTTATCATTTTTAACTAATGTTAAATATTTCTATGTATTCTCTTGACTATGGACTTAAAATACTTAATACTTATATTAACATAGTTTAAAGGAGAACATATAAATGAAAAAAATTTACATAAAAAGGTTTATGTCTTTAATGCTTTGTGCATTGTCTACCGTTGGAGCTTCAATTAAAGCTGATAAAACACAATTCGAGGCCAACATAATTTCTAGCCAACACTATATGTATGATAGTTTATCACCTGATAAACAAATGGAAATTGTGGCTCTTTATGATTCTAAAACAAAATATAATAATTATAAAAAAAATGAATTCAATAATTATATGAACCTTATACGTGACTTTCTTTTTAGCGAATCCGATCCTATTATAAGATTAAAAAAAGGCTTTATAATAGGTATAATATTTTTGGATGATAGATCATGTTTAGTTAATGCAGCTCATTTTAAGATTATTTCCGGGCGGTGTAAATCAAGTATAAATTCACAACTTCAACGTATGGGACTAACCGTATATAAGAGAGAAATGAATCCGAAAAATGAAAGTTCTTTGGACCATATAAGACCATACTTTAGCGGCATCTTTAATGAACAAATTCCTATGTCATACGTAAGACAATGGTCAAAGCGTGTTCCTGCATCAAAACCAGCAATTAAAGACCTTGAAAACCAAGATCTTAAACCCATTGTACTTGACTACTCTATTAAAAATCCCACTGAAAGGCAAATATTGTCTTTAGCTGCTTCCTTAGCAAGAAGTTTAGAAGATTACCCCGGTTTTAGAGAAAATTCACCTTTACTCGCTGGTGGACCATATATACACTTACCAATAAAAGATGGGTATGAAAGATGTGAACTAATAAGTCAAAAATTACTAAGTAGACTAAAATTAAATCCCCAACAAGCTCCCGCTATTCTAATCCGTCGAGATATACGTCAAAAAACATCAAGCTATGGCAATACACCAGCATACGATGATCTAGAAATGAAAACGTACGAAGAAGCCGGGTGTGAAGAAGAAGGATTACGAGCAGTTTTTAACCTTAGAAAAAATGATTTAATAGAAGCAGCCAAAAAATGTGGATTTAAGATAGATGATCAGCCTAGTCCATTTTTAAATGTCAAAATGCCAATTTCAAAAATCACCCTAAATTTTAATTTATTTGATTAATAACATCTTAATATTAAATAAATAAAATCTAAAAGGTATTAATCCTTTTAGATTTTTTAAATGTTATAATATATTAACCGTAATCAGCACATTATATCAAAATAAAAATTTTTTCTTTTGAGTTAGAAAAACAAATACTATTTTTGTTAATATATACA
>CAQBRY010000051.1:0-8790 GCA_948762645.1 uncultured Eubacteriales bacterium
GTCGCCCTTTGTTTTTGCGTCTGTCATGAACGGCTTAAATTTTACTTTCGGGAACCATTCAACCTTATATTTTCTTTTGCCGTTTACCATTTTCGGTACAATATGTCCAAACCCCACATAAATCGGCGTATCGCTCGCATTAGACGTTACAAGTCCGCTCTCCTCGTCTATCGTTTGCCCCAAAAGCTCCGCAAAAATTTTATCGTTATCATCATCAATTCCTGCTGTTATTGTGCCGCTTTTAAATACCGATACTTGTTCTTTTACGCTGTCGTCCGCATACAAGGTCGCCTCTGCAAGTTCGATTGATACTTTACATTCAATCGCTCCTGCAAGCGTTTTTACTTCTCCATACGTTTTGCCGTCTTCATTTAATTTTGCATATTTAAAATTTTTTAAACCTATTCCTGCCATGTCGTCCTCGTCTCCTTCATTTTTTCGTTTTGTCCTTACAGTGCAAAATCTCAATCACTTCGGTACTCGTCCTCTCCCCAAAAAGTCACGCTCTCGTCGGCTAACGGTTTGTAAACGCACCGTTTTTACGCCTCTTTGCGAGCTACCAACTTTTCGGGGACCCCATTTTTTAATTTTCTAAATTGCTTAAATAATAAAAATTCACGGGAACGTGATAATATCCCGTGTCGCTTTCGTACTGTTCGGGAGCTGTGTCCTCCCATATAAAGCCACTTTGCTTCATAATCTTTTTTAATTTTCTTACTATATCTTTAAAATTTTTCTTTGAAAACACATCAACCGTTAAATAAGATATTTCGTTTTTATGCTCGTCATCCGCAAAGTTATCAGGCAATTCGAGCCATGTGTAATAAGTTAAGTACGTTTCGGCTTGCCCCGTAAAATGCAAAAAGTGAACGGGTATTTTTTCGCCGTCAACTTCAAAATCTTTTAAGGTATCCTCAACTATTGGATTTATATTGATAAAATCACCCTTTCACTTTACTGTTAAAAACTTGCTCCAAAGCCTCTGAGATTGCGCCCTCGCTGGATTTTACCGCCGACCTCACAAACGCCGTCCCGTTTATATGTTTTGTTCCATAATCAAGCCACAAAGCCTTTTGTGCATTGTTCATTCCGTTTTTATCTTTTCCCGTAAACGTCACACTCCCGACAACATCTCCACCTCTGGTTGCTGTCGGAGCCTTTGCTTTTACTGAATTTGCCATTGAACCTGTCCTTTTATGCCTCTGGGCATTGCTTTTTATTGTTCTTTGTAAAATTTCTTGTCCTGCTCTTACCATTTCTTTAGCTAGATTTTCATCTTGCAGGGCTTCTGGGATAATATCTTCTAAATTTACAGACGCGCTAAAATCTGCTATCTCTATCACCTCACATTTTTAAAATCGCGGGCAAATATTCTTAAAATTTTGCACCGCCTTAATTCGCGAATTGCCTGCACGGGTTCCGTGCCTGCCACTATTTCATCACCAACTCCGCTATTATCTCGGTGTACTGGTCTTTAAAACCGTAATTATTAGTGTAAGTTATGTTGTAAAAGCTCCCTCTAAACTTGATAAACATATCTTTTACAATATTTTTCTTTGGTGTACGAATTAAAAACCGCGTTTTAGTCTGTACAAAATCTGAATTGCTCTTAATTAATTCCGTCCCGCCGATGTTTGTAACCTGCGCCCATGTTTTTAATACTAAAACTTCTTTTTTTATGGGGAAACCGTCTTTATCTTTGCTTTCCTCAAACTTAACTATCTCTATTTTTTTATTAAAGCTTCCTGCGTTTACGTACAAAAAAATCACCGCCTACACTAAATTTGTTCGGTGCATATTTAGTATTGTTTCCACAACTTTATTTAGATTATTTTTGTCAATATAAAAGCACCTGTTATCATACATATCCTGTACCAAAACGTAAACCACAATAGTAAAATCTTCGTGATTGTTGGCTTCTTCGGGTGTTAGTCCTGTGTATGAGTATATAAATTCTTTGGCGGTTTCTAAAAAAGTTTTTATTTCGGCTGCTTCTTTTTCGTCTTTCTCTTCGGGAGATAACCTCAAATAGTTTATGAGATTATCTGCTGTTATTTCGCTTATCTTCATGCTCATTCTTCTTTCATAAGTCCCGCCGCTTTTAGTTTTTGTAGGAGTGCATTAAAATCTGTTATAAGTTCACTAATATCTTCGGCGGTGCTGTCCGCTTGATTTTCTGCTGGAGAAAAAGAGGAAAAGCCCTCAATTTCCGCGCCCTCTTTTACTGTGAGCTTTCCGCCGATTACCCATTCATCTCCGCCTTGTGCTTGATAATTTTTAGCGTTATACATAAACTTTCACCTCTAAGCCTTAATTTTTAATACGGCGAGTTTTTGCTGGTCTGATATTTTGCTGTCAATTTCCACCCAGCCTACAATCCCCAGAGCGTGCTGCGCTGCGTATAATTCCTGCAACACTTGAATTTCCACGTCTTTTGTTAATTTTACGGATAAGCCTGTCATATCGCCGTAAATTATAGCTTTTTTACCTGCTCCGATTTCTGGCATATTGTCACTTATATAAACTGGTTTGCCAAATAATGAGTAACCCCATGCGGAGGTTAAATCTCTATTTAATAAATAATTCCCGTCTCCGTCTTTTAGCTTTCTTATGGCTTTTCGTGTGCTTCTGTTCATAATGAATACTGCGTTTTTCTGGTAGTTATCAATTACGCTTTCTTGTAAATCTATTAAATCGTCTGCGGTGATCTTCCCGCCTGCTGAGCTTTCAACAATATTTGTCGCACCTGTTAAGATTCCTTGACACGCGTTTGTTCCTGTGCCGTTTAAAAGTTCTTTTTCTATAAACTCAGCTATCGCCTCACTCATCTTTTTTATTACAAAATTTGTCAAATCAAAATCGCTCTTATTTATAAGTGATTTTGATATTTTCGTAAGTGCGCCCGCTAAATAGCTTGATAGGTTTATGCTTGTGAATTTCCCTGCTGTGCTGGTTAAGTCTGTAAATTCGGTAGCATATGCGCAAGTTATATCCTCGCCCGCATTTTCGCCGTAATAGGGAATTACTAAGTCGCCTTTGACGTTGTAAATTTCGGATAAACTGTAAATCGGGCATATTTCCTTAACTTTTTCAATGATTTTATTGGCGATCGTCTGTGGCACGATTGCTCCGTTATTGCCTAAATCAAGGCTATTTGCTCTTTTTTCGGCTTTAACGCCTCTTATAAAGTTTGCAAAAGCCCGTTGCTCGGCGGCTTCTGTGCTTTCCGACTGTTTTTCGGTTTCTTCTTTTTGTGCTTCGCTGATCTCCTCCTTTCTGGCTTCTTCTTCGGCTTTTATTGTTTCGTCTATCTCGTCAATCATCTTTTTAAGTTCCTTAAATTTCTTGATTTCTTCCTCCGTCATGGATCTTTTTTCGCCTTTTGCTCCGTTTAATATTTCTTGCATTTTGCTCTGATTTTCTGCCCTTTGTTCGGTTAAATATTTAAATTCCATAAATTTCTATCTCCTTTTTATTTGTTTTAAAATATTTTCGTAAAATGAATAATCTATTTTTTGCGGTACGTTTAAACTTTGCTTTGTTATAAAAACGGACGGAGCTTCCCGTCCTCTAAACTCTGTTTTTATTAGCGAATCGGCTCTGGTTTCAATGCTAGTCCCTACATAGCACGGCACTTTTTTATCGTCTATTATCGACACTTCAAATAAATTCATCTCGTCAATAAATCGGCGTTTTAAGTTTTCGCTTACCGCTTCTTCATGTTCTTTTACAGCTTCAAATCCAAAACTCCAACCTCTGAGCCGCTGCTCTTTTGCTTTTTCTATCACTTCGCTGTCTGTGATTTCACATATCGCCCTAAGCCCGATATTATCTTCAAAAAGTTTTATATTTCCGTCCTTTGTTGACCCGAGTTTTCGGTTTGGTTCATGGCCTAAAAGGCATAAAATATTCTCGCTTTTTTCGATTGCTCTCTCAAATGCTTTCGGTGCTACCTGCTCCACAAACTTTTCTCCGTTTTCGTCTAACATTGGCTTTGAATCTCGCGCCACTGCGTTTACATATCCGTCTAAAATCACGCTTTTATTTCTGATTTCTACTCGCATTATCCGTCACCTCCTATATTTTCTTTAATTGTTGCGGTTTGCCCTGTATTCGGCGTGTAGACTTCCTTTGTTTCTGGATTGAATAAAACATCTTGTAGTCCTAATTTTATAAAACTAAGTCCCAACGGCTCTAAATCCTCCATGTAGCGCACTTCATCTATCTGCATAATATTTGCGTCTAGGGCGGTCTTGTATGCTTCAAAACGTGTCTTAATATCGCCTTTTGTGATTTCTTTCGTATCAAACGCAAAATAAAAAGACTTCTTTTCTTTTTCAAGTAAGAGGTCTTTGTTTAATGCGCATTCTATCGCTGTTATTACGGGCATTACTGCTGTTTTTATAAATGTTTCATAATTAAAATTCTGCGGCACTCCGAAAACGTCAAATATTGAATTATTGGTCGTAACCTTGTTTTCGTTTAGCTGCATTTCAACCGATGTACTGCTGGCTTCTTGAAATTCTAAGCCGTTATTGAGTATTACTACGTTATTTTCGCTGGGGTCTGAATATATCTTGTGCCATGCGTCTTTTAGAGCTTTGATTGCTTCTTTTGTGAGTGTGTTTTTAGACTTTACGAATCCTCGTTTGTTTCCGCCTGTTGTGACTAAATTCTGTTCAAATTTTAAAGTTTGATATGCTATTTTTAATAGCTCTTGATTTTCTTTAATTATTCCTGCTCCGTTTACTCCGTCTGGGCTTGCCCGCGTGATTTTCAAAAAGTCAAATGGCTTATACGTTTGCCCGTGTATGATTAAGTCACAATCTTTAAATATCGGGTCAAAATTTTTATTTACTTGCACTTTTTGCGATTCTACATAGTGTAGTGATTGCACGCTGTTTCGCTTTTTATTTATATATGCGTACGCTTTCCCGTCTAAAAGATAGTCTCTAACTATTGCCCTTTTAAACTGTATGCCGTTTAAGGTGTCTTTGGTGTCGTCATTTAATAAATCGGGTCTGTTATCGCCTGCAACTTCGACTGTTTTTGACTTTCCGTCCTTTATATAGCTTAATCGGTATCATGCTTACTGTCTCCGATATTAAATTAATGCACCTTGCTACCGCTGGAATGTTTAACGCTTTTTCTCGGTCGATTTCTTCTCCGTAAAGTAAAGATTTTAATAAAACATCATCTACGGGCGGGGATACTGTCAGTTCTGCCTGCTTCCGTTTAAATATATTCATTTTTTCACTCCTCTGAAAATAAAAAGCCATGCACATATTTGTACATAGCTAACCTTTAAATTTTTTAAAATAAATCTGAATGAGTACCAGTTCTAGTAAGTGTTAATGTTAATTTATCATCTTCAATAAGATAAATGAGTAACCAGTCGGGTTGTATGTGGCACTCTCTAAATCCCTTATAATTCCCTGTTAATTCGTGGTCTTTATACTTTTCTTCTAAAGGAATATTATTTGTTAATTTACCTACTATTTCTTTTAAAAGATTAATATTCATGCCACGCTTTTTTATTAGTTTATAGTCTTTTTTGAATTTAGACGTAAATTTAACCTCAAGCATTATTTTTCAAGCTCCTCAAAAAGAGAATCTATATCCTTAAAGCCTTTTCCGTTTTTGCTAATTTCTCTTGCTTCTTTCATAGCTTTTTCGGTTTCTTCGTTATACTTTGGTAATTTTACGTCAAAGGGAAGTCCTCTGTTCAAAATCACCTGTCTTAAAAATATACTAACGGCTTCGGTTGTAGACATTCCTAATTGATTTAAAAGATACTCTGCATTACTTTTTAAATCTGCGTCAATTCTCATGTGTAAAGTTTCTGTTTTTGCCATTTTTATTACCTCCTCAGTATTAGTATATTCATATTGTATCACATTATTTACACAAATTCAATACATATTTACACTAATTATCTATAATATAAACCTTTACTTCCTTTTTTAGCTTTTTTGCATAGTCTATTGTAAATTTTGTCCCTCTGGATTTACCGTACCAAAGGGCGATTATTACGTCTGCAAGTTCCACAATCTTTTCATTTCGTTTTAGTGGTGCGCCGCGTTTATACCTTTCATATTCTGGTTTAATAATCGTCTTTGGTATGCCGTTTTTGTCCGCCCATTCTTCGGCTAAGGTATCAATTCCTCTTGCTCCGCCTGATATTATCTCCGTTACATTTTCGGAGATATATTTTGATATTTTCACGTTTGTCAAATTCCTTGAACCTATTATTGCTACTTTCACACTTATCACCTCTTAAAAATTTAATGTACTTAAATCAAGTACATTAACAACAGCATATCTCACTATGTACTTAAAATCAACTTATTACACAAACTATTTAAGTATATTGTGAGGTAATAAAAATGGAAAAAGATAAACATATTGGAATAAGAATAGATAAAGAAATACATTATAAACTTCACTATATTTCTAAATATGAGGGTAGGTCAGCAAACGGACAAATTTTATACTTAATTCAAAAATGTATACGGGAATTTGAGGAATTAAACGGTAAAATTGAATTACCTGATGAACATCAAATCACCTGAACGACCCACGAATTATACATAAAAATAGTATTTTTATATCAATAAAACTTTCAGTTCCCGCGCCCTGATATATGATGTTACAATGCTTAGTTAAAAAATTTTCTCTTGCACTTTCGACCGTTATTGCCCTTGCTCTCTTTTTTATTAGATCTTCCCATATTTCAGATACCTCCAAAGCTACGGGATTTGCGTGTTTTAAGATTGTGCCGTCATTTGTCCAGTCATCCGTATTATCTGGCTCGTAAAGTAAAGAAAAAATGGTTTCATCTTTCTGTACTCCGTCTAAAACTTTTTTCGCATAATTCACCTCATCTTCAAACGGGTTATTTGCCGTCGGGTACTTCGTGGAAATAATACACCCTAACTTATTTAAAATATTAAGCTGCCCCGACCGCATGGCCCCTATTGCATAACTGTTTGGCAGTGCGCCGACTTCGTCCGCCAAAAAGACATTTGGTAACTTGCCGTCCATTCTGGAATTGCTGTAATTTAGCGGTATATATCGACTCTCATTTAGATTAAATTCAATATAATCACGTAAAATTTTAAAGCGGGGGAGAGAGTTATAATAATAAATTGTCGGACTTGATTTTAAAATTTCCTCGATTGCCGTCTTGACTTCACGCGATAAGCTGCCGTCCGGCGCAACGCTGTAAAATTTTGAAAATTTCGGCTCTAATAAAAAAAGCAAGACGAAGATTGTCGCAACCGTAAAGGTTTTAAAGTTTTTTCGCCCTATTTCGATTTCGATTGTTTCGTATCGGCGTTTATTCGGATTTTCTCGGTAAACTACGCATAAAGCCGCGAAAATCAGCCATTGATACCCGCATGAACATTCATAAATGCTTTGTCCTGCTTTTAGTCCTCGTGGCATGATGAGAAGTTTTAAAATGCTGTCGATTTTGCCTAGTTTTTCTTCGTCGATAAAATATTTTTCTGATTTTCCGCTACAGATTTCTATAAATTCCCTGCATTGTTTTATAACGTACTTCGGCGCGGGAATATCGCCATTTGCCACGCTTTTTGCGTATTTATAACTTTTATGCTCCTTTATCATTTACACTTTTTCCCGCTTAGAATTTCAAGTAGCGGGTCTGGCTCGTCATTTTCTTTTCGATCGCGCAGCACCGTTATTATCTTCATCAGCGTGACAACCGTTTTGTTGGCACTGTCGGTCGTGCGGTTATAATCTTGTATCGCTGGGTGAGAATATACATTTTTTCTTCCTTTTACATATTCTTTTGTAACTAAAATATCATCCTCCTTAATAGTTTTTTCTAAGTCGTTTAATATCTCAATTTGTACTTGATAACGTTTAAATGTTGTCATGAACAAAAAATTTTGCTCTACTCCATGTTTCTCGGCAATTTTTAAAATTTCGTTTGCCTGTTTATTTAGATCTTGCTTTGCCATATTTCCAAAAATTCCTCCTTTTATTATTTGGTGTAAATTAAGGTGGGGCGTATGGTGTTTTTGTTCGCTTTGCATAACTATTTCTACGGGTAGGGGAATTGCTTTAACCTTATAATTCGATTAAAGTTTTTACATAAAAACGCTTAAGAGGTAAGTAAATAATTTACCCTACCTCTTTATTAGTTTTATTTATCGGTTTATTAATCCAAAGTAACTCTATACGGACAATATCTCTATTTTAATCAGTGACGCGCACTCCCTCTTTTAAAATCATACGTTGGTTTTCTATTAGCATTTTTTCCACCTTTAGAATAGTTAGGTGTTGCACATAAATTATTCAAGCGACTTCTAAATTCAGAAGTTAAATCTCGTGCACCGTACATAATATTATTAGCAATACGACTTATATTCCCATTCCCATTATAATATGATTTGCTGTTTTTTAACGCCTCTAGGGCTACAATTTGCTCCTCCAAATGCCCAGGAATCCTAGCAAAAGTAAGCAAAGCATCTTGACCACACCTATTTTTTGCTATTTTAGTAAAATCATGCGCTGTTATTTCACTCTTATTGGCTAAATTTTTAAATATAGCATTAAGCGCTTCTATTCCTTTAGTTCTTTGATGTTCTCCAGGAATCTTTGCATAAGTAAGTAAAGCGTCTATGCCTTGATCTGTTGTTGCTATTTCCTCAAATTGACGTCCTCTAAATATAGCATTAAGCGCTTCTATTCCTTTAGTTCTTTGATGTTCTCCAGGAATCTTTGCATAAGTAAGTAAAGCGTCTATGCCTTGATCTGTTGTTG
>CAQBRY010000051.1:8890-12567 GCA_948762645.1 uncultured Eubacteriales bacterium
TTGCTATTTCCTCAAATTGACGTTCTCTAAATATAGCATTAAGCACTTCTATTCGCTTTTTTGTATCTCCAGGAATCTTTGCATAAGTAAGTAAAGCGTCTATGCCTTGATCTGTTGTTGCTATTTCCTCAAATTGACGTTCTCTAAATATAGCATTAAGCACTTCTATTCGCTTTTTTGTATCTCCAGGAATCTTTGCATAAGTAAGTAAAGCGTCTATGCCTTGATCTGTTGCTGCTATTTCCTCAAATCGACGTTCTCTAAATATAGCATTAAGCGCTTCTATTCGCTTTTTCGTATCTCCAGGAATCTTTGCATAAGTAAGTAAAGCGTCTATGCCTTGATCTGTTTTTGCTATTTCCTCAAATTGACGTTCTCTAAATATAGCATTAAGCACTTCTATTCGCTTTTTTGTATCTCCAGGAATCTTTGCATAAGTAAGTAAAGCGTCTATGCCTTGATCTGTTGCTGCTATTTCCTCAAATCGACGTTCTCTAAATATAGCATTAAGCGCTTCTATTCGCTTTTTCGTATCTCCAGGAATCTTTGCATAAGTAAGTAAAACTTTCACTTGTAATTTTTTATCGTTAGTTGTTAAATCTTGAATCTCTATTTTAGATAATTGATTTTCCAGGGTTGCAAGTGTATTTTTCTCTATATGCCCATTAAGAGCACATAAGGATTTTAAAATATATAATTTATTTATATCATCATATTTCCCAAATCTTTCGCGCTCAAGGCCACCATTAAATAAAAATTCGATACCTTTACCTATAATTGATGTTATAAAATTATATATGGAATCATATGAACTAAGATTTTCCTTTTGTTTATTTATACATCTATAAAATAGGCTGAAATAACTACTATTGGGGTTAGGGGAACAATCCAAATCACTTGGTAAATTTCTTAATAGCTCTTGAAGTTGACTATTTTCCATTATTTTTATCGCTACTGACAGACAGTATACCCGAAAATCTTGTGAGCAAGCACTATCTTGGATATGTCCACGTAAAGAATTGCATACTTCTAGTGATTTATTTTTATCATGTCTATCATCTTCTATCCGTCTTAATAGTGCAACTTCCCCGGAGTTCATTGCTATTGCTGCATTGTTACTGAACAATAATAATTGCATACCACATATAACTGATGCTAACAAATATCTCTTTTTTATTTTCATTATTATATTCCTTCCTTCCTTTCTTTTATATTATATCATTATTTTTAAATTAAAACAATATTAAATTTCGTTTATGTGTATGTGATTTTCTATTTTGTTCTTGCTCATCTATGATTTTCTTTACCTCGCTATAAGGTATAACTCCTCTATCGCACAAATAGTGGTGGTATTCGCACAAGGTTATTAAATTGCTATCGTCCAGCTTTAGAGTTTTATCTGCATTTAAAGGTACTGCGTGGTGTACTTGTAGTCCCTCATAATTGTATCTCCTTTCAGTGTTATATAAATTCCTGATACAAACTTGACACAAATAATTATCTCGCTCTCTTATTTTCTTTCGCTTATTCTGCCAGCTTTGACTATTTCTAAAATATATGCTTTCGTCTATCCGTTTCCTTTTCACGGGTCGGTTTTTACATTTATAATCTTCTTCGTGTGTCTTGCCACAATATTTACATGATTTTTTGATAGCTTCACTCCCTTTCAGATAAAAAATAGCCCCTCTATAAGAGACGCTATAAAAATATTTTAAATTTACACTGTTATAAATAAGCTAGTTATCCCAGAATAGCCGTGCCATTTCCCTTTGTTCATCAAGATATTTTTTCTCGTTTATCGATATACTTCCCTTGTTTAGTTTATGATATAAGTATGTGTCATAAATTAAACAACATGTTCCAACTGTAAATATAAGGATTAAAAATGTATATCCCAATATATCAAATACCCGCTTTACTAAACCTTTTTTCTTTTCCATTATAATCCCCTGCTTTCTACTATTTACAGCATTTAGAGCATGGTCTTAAATTCGCTTTCTTGATTTCTTCCGCACCCACTTTTATTTTGGACTTTTTAAGACAACTACAATTTTCTTTATGATAACATTTACCAGTTCTTGTTCTGTAATATTGCTCTGCCTTTTTTTCGTTTTCTGATACGGATACGCTATTCTCTATTTGTTTATTTTTGACTTCTTCTGCTCCAACCGACAATCCACTAAAAAACGTTAAACCTATAACTCCACCTAAAACTACTCCCGCTACCCTGCTTATGAGTTTTCTTTTTTCGTTTTTCATCGAATTTTCCCTTTCTACAAGCTATATTATTAGAGATTTTCTATAATAATATTATAATATGATATCATTTAGATGTCAATATGAATTCTTATAATTTGAATACACCTGGATATAATTCTGATATCAAATTGGAGCGAGGTGTATATATGGGCAATTATTATCCTCCTTTTTCATTAAGGATATCAGAAGAATTAATAGATAAAATAAAAGTCATAGCAAGTAAAAACAAACGTTCGGCAAATAAAGAGTTAGAATATATAATCGAGAAATATATCAATGAATACGAAGATACCAATGGTAAGATAGAAATCAATTATATTAACAATGATAGTACGAACCAGAATTAAGCAAGACAAAAAGGGCGTTAATTCGCCCTTTTGTTATGCTCTCATTTAAAAATTAATTCACGGGAGGACGTGGGTTCTACATCCCACAATATCATTTTAGCACTTTTAATTCGGACATTTCGGTCATTTTTGTTTTTCTTAAAAATCTATCGTGCCTTTTTCTTGGCACGCTTTCGTCTTGATAACCAATAATAAAGGATATTTTCTGCCAACTGAGATTTTGAATATATCTAAGCGTTAAAATCATGCGCATTTCGCTATCTTGTACGCTTTCTATAAATCTATTTATACGGTTTAATTCATAAAAACACTTTTTTAAATTTAAGTCTAAAAGTCCTTTTAAATCTGCTATTCTCGCGGCATATTTCCCGATTTTATCGTTTATTCCTGTTCCATGCGGCATACCCGTTATTCTAGCTGTGCAGGCTGTTGCTAGGGTTTCCAATTCCTCCAGTCTTTTTTGTTGTTCTTTGATTTCTCTTTTTAAATAGTAAAGCTGTGATAATTCCTTTTTCGTCATAAAAAATCCTCCTAAAAAATAAAGGCTAACGGCTTTGAATCTCCGTTAGTCCTTAAATAATTTCTTTTATTTCGATTTTATAAACTTCTTTCCACGCTTCAGCTGGGTAGCTGTTGACTTCTCCATAATTTGCGTCTTGCGCTTTTTTGATTTCAAGTCCGACCGTTATACAATATTTTTTGAGGTCTTTCCAGTCATACTTTTTGCCCGTCTTAATCTGTATTAACTTTGTGCTGGCATACTCTTTCGATTTATCAAGCTCGATTTCAAGTTTTTTGACTTCTTTTGATTTCTGGCTCGCTGTGTTCATAGCTGTTGCTGTCTTTTTATCGCTTATCCATGCTTTAGTTCTCAGTGCTTCGTCTCGCTGCTTTTCAATTAATTCCCTTTGTTCAACCTCTGCGGCTAATCTGCGGAGTGCTTCTGGATAAGACTGAGGCATATTGTTTTTTATAATTTTTTCCATTTCATTAAATCTCTTGATATACGCCCGTTTAAAATCATTATATCCCGTGTAATTCATCACAAGCAAGATAAAAGCGTTCTTGTCA
>CAQBRY010000052.1 GCA_948762645.1 uncultured Eubacteriales bacterium
ACCTCCGCACATGGCTCCGGAGGCCATTGCTCTATCCACTGAGCTACAGACGCATTGGTATTATTATAGCGTAAAAATAAAAAAACTGCAAGTATTATTGAAAAATTTCTTTGAAAAATTTCTTTAAGAAAATTTTCCTAAATTTTTCCATCTTTTAAACTGAATATCTTCGCCCCTATCCCGTTTCCCGCAATCATTACCAGAAGGCAGAGAAAGGATTTTGAACTGTATACGCCTGCCAGATGAAAATAAAACATATTGGCAATGGAGTGTTCAAATCCGGATAAGATAAAAATCATTACCGGTGCAATAATAAAAACGATATTTTTTGTTTTCTGGTAATTATCAATGGCCAGATACATCATCACTCCGCAGAACATCGACAGCAGAAAAACATTTCCCAAGGAATTTCCCAGCTTTGCCTCAACCAATACCCGGCTGTCAATCTTTAGATGAGCTGCATTAGCCATCCATGCAGCAATCAGCGTTCCCAGATAATTGCCCAGAGCAATCACGGCCATATCGAAAAGTTCTCTGCCCTTTTTTATAAATCCAATCTTTCCCGTGTACAGAAAAAAACCCTGCGCGACGATGGTTAAGAGGCCAAAAGAAAATAAAACTGACCCTGCAATTTTATTTTCCACCGATAAATAGACAATCCCGCCCAGCCCTATCATAAATCCTGCATAAACGGCTTTTATCCCTGTCTGAAGTTTATTGTTCATCCGATTTCATCCTTTCTCTTCTGCTAACGGTTTAACTGTCCCTTTGCAGCCCTGTCTTTCCGGTATTTTCTATCTCTCCTATACCATTTTCCCTAACTTTCTCCTGCGTCCTAACCTTATCATATCCCCAGGGTAAAGTCAACTGCACAGATCCTAAATACTTGCGCAAAAAAAGCCGTCATGCTATAATAAATCCAGATAATAACCCTAAACGATAATAACAAACTCAGAAAGGCAAATTTATGGAATCCATCTTTACATTATACCGGCAATGGCGGGAAAAAACCGAAAAGATTCAGGACAGCAATCCGCAGGAAACCGATGATAAAAAAGCATTTATGCGCTATGCCAAGTTAAGACGGCTGGATGATGATGACTTTGAGGAATTAGAGATGCAGTATGACGAGTACCTGATTGAACAGGAAACCGAAGACTAAGTTTTAAAAAGATAGCTGCTGTGGCTGACTCAGATACCGCAAAACAGAAAGGAAAACCATAATGCGTGCATTAAAAGAGGAATCTTTTTATACCATTGACGACATTTACGATCTTCCGGACGGACAAAGAGCAGAGTTAATTGACGGACAGATTTACAATATGGCTCCGCCAAGCAGAACACACCAAAAACTTGTTAATTTATTTTCATGGGCTATTACCAATTATATTCGTTCCCAAAAAGGCAGTTGTGAGGTTTATCCTGCTCCATTTGCAGTATTTTTAAATAAGGATGAAAAAAATTATGTTGAACCTGATATTTCTGTTATCTGTGATCCATCCAAACTTGATGAAAAGGGATGCCATGGTGCCCCCGACTGGATAATTGAAATAACATCTCCTTCTAATCCGCAAATGGACTATGGAATTAAACTTTTTAAATACCGCTCTGCTGGTGTTCGGGAATATTGGATTGTCAATCCTCAAAAAAATACAGTCATTGTTTTTGATTTTGAAAAAGATCAGCAATCCAACCAATATGATTTCAGTGATGATATACCCTCCTGTATTTATAAAAATTTCATTATTAATATAAATTCCATGTAAAAAAGTTTCCTGTAAAAAAACAAAAAAATTTCTGCAAAAAGTTTTTTTAATAGTTGACAAATAGATTTTCTTATGGTAATATATCTAAGGCTTGAACAAAACAAGTCAGATGCTGCTGTGGCTCAGTCGGTAGAGCGTCGCATTGGTAGTGCGGAGGTCACGGGTCCGATTCCCGTCAGCAGCTTGTGAAAACCCTTGATATTTCAGGGGTTTTTTATTTGTGAAAATAAAAGTAATCACAAAAGTAACCGGAACATATGTTTGCATTTTTATTTGATTTGAAACTCAGGAATTGCACTAATTATATCTCCTTTCGTTTTTATGTTTTTTCGGTTTCGATGATAATGAGTTTCTGTACAAATAATATTAGTATGCCCCATTTGACTTAAAATTATCTGTCTATCTATTTTATTGTCTAACAATATAGAACCATAAGTTTTTCTAATTTTATGTGGGGATTTTTTATAAATATTTAACTTGTTACAAATACGTTCTAATCGTCTTCTTATACAATTAGTTGTTATCCGCTCTCTTTTATCATTAACAAATATATATTCACCAAAAGGATTTAATGCTTTAATTTTGGAACACAACCATATATAATCGTTTGGGATAATTACTGTTCTTACTCCTGCTTCGGTTTTAGGTGATTCTTTTATTTCATATACATATTTTCCATCAGCTCCACAAAACCTAGTTTCTGTTCGTTGAATTTTAAATGTGTTTTCATTAAATACTTCATGTTTTAATGCAACTAATTCACCCACTCGTATTCCTGTCGCAAACATAAGAAGGATTCCTATATTTTTTGAATCAAGATTATTCATCAAATATTTGATAATTATTGAATATTCATCATCATTAAATACTTCTTCATAATCATTTTTAATATTTTTCTTAAAATCTATTTCTGACACATCTATTTCTTGAAGTGCTTCTTCTATATTAAAAGTAATTAATTTACGTTTTTTAGCACGTTTAAGAAATCCTCTTGTAATAGATTTAAGATTTGAAAATGCTTTTGCTGTTAAATCATATTTTGGAATTTGTTTTTCTAAAAAATCTTGAACATTTTCTGATGATATAGATTTAATTCGTTGTTTTTTTAATTCATTATAGTGACGATTAAATATTTGACAATTTCTTAAATGTGTAGCTGAAGAAATTTTTTTTAGTTCAAGTTTTCGATCATTCCATTCATTAAACACTTCTTCTATTGTTGGATTCTCTATTTCTTTTTTCCAATATTCAATAATATCATTTTCTAATGCTATTTGAGTTGTTCGTTTTTTTAATATACGCCCCCGTTCTTTATCTGGTAGATAAGTATACCATTTCTCATCTTTCCCTTTCCATATTTTATATGGATGTTTTTCTAATATTTCTTTTTTTTCTTCCATTTTTATTTTTTCTTGCACATATGACACATCTATTATACCAAATTCTATAGCTTTTTGCAAATCAAAATTATTTATATTATTTTCTATAAAAATCACCGCCTTAACATTTTTAAAAAGACCAGTAAAATACTGGTCTAATTTTATTTATAATCATTTTATAATTAATATTAAATCTCTAATCAATGATCCATTTTTTACAATTCATTATAAAAGTATCTAATTTATATTTATTGTCTTCATGAATTCTGATATTTAACGTTTTTGATACATTTAAAGAAAATAATCCCATGATACTTTTTGCATCAATAATATAACGTCCTTCTATTACATCAATTTCAAAATCTTGTTTACAACAAATATTACAAAAATCTTTAATATCCTCAATTGTTTTTAATTGTATTTTAAATATCATCAATTGTTACCTCATTATAGTTTTACTTATTACAAAATACATGTCCGCCGATTTTTGTTTGAATTCGTTTATTTTGTGCTTTTCGAGAAAAATAAACTGTATTATATGGAAGAATATTTGTTTCTCCGTTTAATACTTGTTGTACACTCAGAATAACTTGTGGAGTTGGAATAGCTGAATTACTATTAATTCTTTTCCATGGTGTAAATTGTCCTTTTTCACTTAAAACTTCAATAAGCGTATTTGGAAAACTAGGATCTATTATTCTATTAAGAATTACTTCTACTACTGCTTGTTGACCTAATGAAGCTTCTCCCCCAGCTTCTAGCATAGTAATTCTTGCAAGTATGTCAAATTCTTCTGGTGTTAATTTAATTTTCCAACGATTAGTAACTATTGGAGTGTCACTTAAATATTCACCGATTACATAAGCTTGAATACCTGTATCCAATTGAATAACGCTCCATCCATAAAAATCATTACATACAACATTTATAGGTGTATTAACGGATAAATAACCAATAATTTGTGATTCAAAATTTGGTTCTTGATAAATATTAATATTAGTAATTGAATATTTTTTAACTGGTTCTTCAAAAATAAAAATTAAATCTTCAATATTATTAATATTATTTTCTATTAAAATTTTATTATTTTCATTATTTTGCATTTCATTAGCAAATGATTGGCAACAAATATTTGTCCCAATAATTAATGATGTACTTAAAACTGTTAATAATTTTTTCAAAACTTTTTCCTCCATTTAATTTATCTTTGGTTAGAATATCGATATTCTATTTATTTTTTTGTTTTTATATAAACTCTTATGTTTGCAACCATAAAAGATTATTTTAATTATTAATTATAAGTTATAAAATTTCCTGGCTTAATTATATCTGTGCTTCCAAAACCTCCATTTCTAATTTGTTCTGGGTTATTATCATTTATTGCTATTCCATATTCTATAAATATTCCTTGAACAAATGCTTTTCCTTCATTCAATTCTATAATCTTTTTTTTATGTCCATCATTAAATATACTAACCATAATATGGCCTTCATTATCTGAATAAAAATAATCACTATCAATAATTCCTACTGTATTATTTAATTGTAGACGATATTTAATTCCTAATCCACTTCGAGGATAAATTTGCAAGACCCAATTAGGTTGCATTTCTACTCGAATACCAGTTGGAATTTTAATTCCAGTTCCTGGAAATAAACTAATTGAAAATGGCAGAAAAAAATCATATCCTGCACTATTCTTAGTTGATCTTTCAGGGATACGTATCCTTTTATAAATTTCTTTTAAATATTCTTCATTATACAAACAACTTAAAGCAATTTTGTTTACATCTGTAATAAATTGTTCTTCACTTACTTTTAAAAATTTTGCAATTTTTTTCATTATTATTCCTTTTCTTTCTATTAAAAATTTTTAAAATCTTTTTATCTTGTAATTCTTTAACAAAATTATTAAAATTGTCAATTACTTCTAAAGCAACAAGATTTCTTTCTTCATTATAGTTATACCAAAATGGATAATATGTTTCTTGTGTATTTCTATCAATAACGTCAAAAGAAACCTCTTTTTCATTTAAGTCAATTTCCATTCTTAAAAATATAAGTTGTCCATATAAATTTTTATGAATTATATATCTATTATATAAAAATGTTTTAAATCCAAAATCTAATAATATTTTTGAAGTTACATGTTTGTTTAATTTTATAGAATTTTTCATATTTTTATTTATCCTTAATTTGGATTACTTAACTTTTTTATCTTCACAAGGTACACGTTGTCCCCATAAATAAGTTTTATTACGTGCATTACATTCCACAAAAATCATTGATTTATCAGATTCATCTATAATAGAATGTATGCAATTTTTACATTCTTCTCCTACTGTTATCATTTTCATTTTTATTCCTTCACCTTTACATACAAACCACAATGACATTCGCCATATTCTTGTTCAATAAATTCTTTACATACACAAACATAATCTTCATTATTTAATGATGAATAGTTTATTGGTAAATACAAGGACAAAATGGTTTTCCATATTTTTCTGTATTATTTTTTAATTTGTTTCTAATTTCTTTTACAAGTTCTTTATTTTCTGATACTGTTATTTTCATAATTAAGATATTCTTTCTGCATATTGATTATTTGAAGCTAAATATATTCCTAATATTTCATCATAATGTTTTTCATGTCCAGGAATATATCTTCCATATTTAATAATAATATTTGAAAATTGTTTTAAACAATTTATATATTTTTCTTTTTCTTCTTTATAATATCCGGTATAAATTATAATATCATCCTCAGTTTTTTGTCTAAAATAAAAAATTAGTTTATATAAATCTTCCCATGTATCAAATGGTTCAAGTCCTCCGCAAACTATTGCAGATGTTATAGGATTATTTATATATCTATTTACAATTTTGTTTATATCAATATTCTTTATTGGAGATGTGGCGAGTGCGCCATTTTGACACACTCTTTTACCACATTCTTTTTCACATTTCCATGTACATGAAGGAAATCCAATAAACATAGCAGGTTTTTTATAATTTACAAAATCTTCATCTTGTAATCCTTTTAATTTCAATTATCCGATCTCCCTCATTCTATCTAATTCAAACCAATCTCTTTTAGTAAATTCCGCTTTTCTTTCTTTAGAATAAGTAGTTTCTGGTGTTAAAAACCCTACAATTCTTTGCCATGTAGTTATCATAGGTTCTCCACAATAAGGACAAGTATTACCATAAAAACCATGATTATTTTTACATGTACTAATTTTTAAACAAAAAGCAAAATATACCACCCCTTGATCAGCAATATAATTTAAAAGTTTCCATGCAGTATCAAAGTTTTCTAATGGAGCATCTAGGTTAATATGAGCAATACCTCCACCGGAACAAGCTTTATCTAAAATTGCACTTAATTTAATTTTTTCTTGTAAAGTAGTTTTAATTCCAAGCGGAATCCACTGATTACCATAAAGTGGAAGTTCATATTTTTCATTTGGAAAGAAAAATTTATCTTTTTCCATTAAAATTGCCGCCGCTCTTTCCGCAGGTACTTCTTCAATATTAACTTGATAATCTTTATCTTTTGTAAATTCATTTTTTACATCTGTAATAGTTTTTAAAATATCTTTTGCAAATTCAATTCCTTCATCAGAATAAAATGTATTTCCAAAATCATCTTTATATGTATATCCAAATTTTTGCAAAGTTTCATAAACACCAATTATTCCAATTGTATTATATTGAGAATCAATTGACATTACATTTTTAGAATAATTAGGTAAAAGTCCTTTTTCAATATTTCTGGTAATAATTCCACGAATACAATCTAATGCTTGTAAATTAAGAGTTGTTAAATATTTTAAAGATTCAAGATAATCATGTTTTGTTTCGGTTTCATATGATATCCTTGCTAGATTAATAGTATTTACTTTAATACTTCCTACTTCAAGAGCAGTCCCACCAATACTATTGAAATATCCTAAATTCTTTACATCACTAATAAGTCTACAACAATTACTTAAACTAGTAATATCATCACTAATAAAGAAATTGCTATCTGCCCATTTCATGTTATGTTTACAGCACCATTTTGCAAAATCTTCATCAGTGAATTTTCCGTTTTTACGCAACAATGAGAATGTTAATACAGGAAAAGTCATCATATTTTTACTTCTGATTTTGCTAACAATTTCCATAAATCTTTTTTGATATTCAATTAATTCGTCAATGTAATCTATAATGAAACTTCCATCTGGATATTCTTTCTCTCCAAATAAAGCTACTAGATATTCTCGATCAAAAATAGAAAAATTAGTGAATGCTGACTGATTTACTCTTAAATATGGTTGATTTAATTTATAAATAATTCTTTGAAACTCTTGATCTCTATATCTTTCTGGTGTATCTGTATAATATTTATTTTCAACATCTTTTTTCCAAAAATAATATGAGTAAATTAGAAAACTTGGCAAGCCCGCAGCACCTGACGTCCTGTTAGATGTCCAACTTACAAATTCTCCAACAAAATCTGTATATGTAACTAAATGTTTTGGTGGTTGTGCATTAAAATTATCAATAAAATATAATCCTTCATTAACTAATCTTTCAATATCATATGCAAAGCAATATGGGATGTAAGTACTTGAAAAAGAATCATGTAAATAAAAATGTCCATCCCATTCTTTTCTTAACCATTCATTTGCAGGTTTAAATCCATATTTTTTATTTAATTCATAAAAAATTTTATTAAAAGCAAGTAGTTTAGAATGTGGTTTATTCATTTCTGACATCAAAGAACAAATATCTTTTACTCCCACATTTGCATTCCCATCAACACTTGCATCTGCCACAGTCTTTTTATCAATAAAATTATCAATAAAATCTGTATAACTTAATTGTTCATCTGAAAATCCATTGAGTTTCGCTATTTCTTCACCATATTCAATAAGCATACGGTTAAATGCAGTAGTAAAATTTTTATTAAGTCTAATGTTGATTTCCAATAACTATTGTTCCTCCTGTGCATTAATCCAGTCATTAGCGTTTTTGTAATCCATGCTTTTCCCATCTACTTCTAATACTGGGACAGTTAAATAACCTTTTGTTGTTATTATATCAATATCATTTACTTCTTCATATTGAATATTTTTTTGCTTCATTTTTTTTTCTAAAATATTGCATCTTGGACAATGAGTAGAATAAAATACTACTTTCATTGCTAAAATCCTCCTTATATATTAAAGCTTTTTTACAATTTTTAATAAAATTTTTATTTCTTAGGATGAATTATAAAAGATAATTACACCTCCTTTCTATATTTATTTTAAAATATAATTTATCGAGGATAATATTCTTTAATCTCTTCTTTAAGTTTTTTGATTTTTTCTAAATGTTTAATTTCTAATGTATACATATCTGAAGCAGCTTGTTTAAAAATAGTAGCTAATCGTTCATATTTTTTAACCATATCAATTTCATATTTTAATTCTGCTTTGTTTCCTGCAATCTTTTTTCCGATTTTTTCATCAAATTTATCAAATTCATCACATCTTGCAACACCTTTATATTTATAATATTCAAGAATATCTAATTTTGGGTAATCTGTCATTAGTAAATCAATAAATTGAAAAGTAATATCTTTACAATTATTATTGTCTTTACTACACTCATTATAAATACTCCCATAACCAATATCTTCATTAGTATTTACATGAGAAATTACAACTTTATTTTCAGGATTCACAATATAGTCTTTTTTCATAATTTTCTTCATAAATTTTTATCCTCTTTCTTTTTTTATTTATTATATATTTTTTTGATTTTGTTTATTTTTAATCTTCATATACATAGTGTTTTAATATATATAAAATTAATTCTTCTTTATTATTAAATATACGATTACAAAATGATTTTAACCAAGGATGTAATATGTTTTGCTCATTACTTTCACATAATCCCAGTATTGGTATTTTATATTCAAATGCAATTGCCATTTCACAAGCACTTCCAATACTATTAGGATCATTAAAATTTACAATTATTAAATCTGCATTGCGAACGCGATATAAATCATATTCCATTGCTTCTCTTTCAGATTTACTATCATCATCTAAAAAGCTGAAATGGTCGTTTGGATTACAACATTTTGCTTTGCCATTACTTTTTTCTTCAATTTCATTTTTTATGTAAATTCTCCAATTATTAGCTTCTTCAAATCGTTGTTTTCCAAACAATCCCATTCCACCACATAAATAAAATTGTTTTGTAATTATAGTTATTCATCTCCTTTTTTATTGTTTGTTACTTTCGTCTTTATTTGACTCGCAAAGAGAAATTCCAAAAACTCCCAATACTGTTTTTTTTCTATAAGTGACAAAAAATCATCTACCGTTTTTCTTAAATCTTCTATGGTTCCATTATTTTCAATTATAATATCATAATTATAATTAAAAACATTTTTATCTGCAGTATTAGATGTAATATGTTTAATAGAATTTCTTGTAATTAAGATTGTTTTTGCATTAAACTCTTTTACTGCTCTATCAATTTCTTCCGGCTCTCTAATATGTAAAAATAAAATTTTTAAATTTTTATCTTGATAGAATTTGTCAATCTGTTCTTTCATACTCTGAAATGGCATATCACAATATTTACTAGACAACAATTTTAAATCTGATAAAAATTTTCTATCTTTCTCAGTTTTCCCTCCTTTCCAACCAATTAATTTAGCAATTTCTTTTATTTTGTCTACAGAAGAAAAATTCATTACAGTAGGAATACAATCTGATATTTCATTTAATCTCATATAAACTAACTGTACAAAAGTATCTTTTCCAACACCGCCACTTCCATTAATTATAAATATTTGCTTGTCCATGATTAAATTATCCTTCTTCTCTTCTTCTAATTCATCTATTTTAATATCATCAAAAATAACTGGTAATTTATCCTTTAATTCTTTTAATAATGGGATTGTAACTTCTCTCATTTGTGGATGTGCTGTCTTTGCGGTTCTTAATTTAAAGAAATTACGCCATTCTCTAAAATTTGCTGTAATTGTAATTTCAGTCTTAGTACTATTTGGTAAAACACTTCTAGCAATTTGAGGCGTTGCTCCAAGTTTTAACATATTAAAATAATGCTTTTCTGAATCGTCCATAGCAGTTAACCATTCTCTCATAATAAGACCAATTTCTCCTGCGGACATATTTTTTCCTTTATTATCTAATTCAATTCCATGTCTTAAATCTATAAAATTACATTCTCCACCAAATTTATCTTTTAAGTAATTACAATAACGAGTACTTTCTTGTGCAAATGACGCTATTCTATGTCGTACAAGTTCATGTGATACCCCTCTATCAACAGTAAATTTAATAGATAGAGAAGAGTGCTCAATCATGGCCTCGTGCCCTTTATCAATAATCATTTTTACAAATTTCTTTGCTGATTCTCCATTATCTGTAATTTTATCTTCGGATTTGTAACATACACGACCAATTTTTTCAATATGTTGTAATTCTGCAATACCATTTTCTGAAATTTTTGTTAAAATTTCATAACTTGGATTAATAATTTTCATAAATATTCTCCTTTTATAATTTTAATCTTTATAAATTTATTTTATGTTTTTTATAACATTCTGAATAAATTTTCTCTAATTTTTATTCTTTTTTATTTATTAAAGTTTTAGTTCTTTTAATATTTTCCTTTTTATATTTTATTTCTTAATATTCCTTTGTTCCTTATTTTACGATTAGCTTTTTCTGCTATCTCACATTCAACATCTTCTATATACACAGGAGCGCCGCATTGTCGGCAAAATGGAACATTAACCAGCATCTCAAAATGATATCCTTCTCCTTCATATTCCCTAATCATCTCTCTAAATTCATAATCATCTTTTGAACCACATTCGATACATAGTACTCTTTTTTCCATTTTGTTATCCTTTCATTTTAATTTTAAGGACATATATTTATTACTTTTTTACTTATACATAAAAATTCCTTTTGTATATTTTCTCCCATTTTATTAATATCAAGTAATTGTAATGTTTTTATCATGCCTAACATAAAAGATCTTATATCATTAGCATTAACCCAATCTTTATTTTCAACATAATTATTATATTCTTTGATATTATTATTGATTTCATTAAATATATCATTAATATTATTTATTCCCATTAATTTATTCTCCTTTTATCTTGATTATAATTAATATTTATCATACTCATCTTCATTATAAGCTTCTTTAAAATCGCCTCTTTTTAAACATTCTGATACTTCATATATTAGACGTTCAACACATCCAAAAGGTATACTCATTGATGATTTTTCTTCCCAATTTTTATTTTCTTTGTTATATTCTATATATTTTATTAATATACCAGTATCATCTTGTTCAACGACATATTTCCATGAATTATATAAATTTTTATATGTGTCTGAAAATTCTTTTATAGTATTCGAAACCCCTTCTAATATTTTTTTATTCTTTTTCATTTATTTATTTCCATCCGTATTTGTATTTATTAATTTATTTAAAGATATCCATAATATATTTTTTGCATAATTATCATAATATATTATTATAGGATACTCGTCTTCATCTGGTTTATCTTCTATTTCATATGTATCATTGATAGGATCAATTTCTTCTAAATCAATATTATCATTCGTTCTTTGAATATCAAATATATTTTCCCATTCAAAAGAATTATTTATCCAACGTTCCTCTTCATTAAAAATATTATGGAATTCATTAGTTAATCCTTTAAATAAAAATAAATCTTTTGAAAATTGTAAAAATTCATTATAGTTTTTTATAAAATACCAAATAGTATTTGAAAATTTTTTATCACGAATTATTTTTCCCATTTCATATCTTTTTATTTTAATTTTGATATTTCAACCAATAATCTTCATTTCCTTCTCTAATATCTCTAATTTCATTAACACTAATTCCTACAGTAGTTCTATTTTTTAAATTAGTTCCATCAGTAGGTTTATAATATGCTCCTTCTTTTTGTGGAAACATAAATTCAATCATTGCAAAATTAGCTACATCAGCAAGACATTCTGTATTTCCAGTTTCTTCATATTCTTT
>CAQBRY010000053.1 GCA_948762645.1 uncultured Eubacteriales bacterium
GTACAGTAGTATATACTTGCTTTACGTCTGATTTTTTCTTGGAAGATGCTGACGATTGGAGAAAAGAAGCATGGAAAATGATAGAGATTAGGAGGGACCTGAAATTTTTAATTATTACGAAACGTATTGATAGATTTTATGTTAATTTACCAAATAATTGGGAGGATGGTTATGATAATGTAGCCATTTGTTGTACTGTAGAAAATCAAGATATGGCAGATTACAGGCTTCCGATTTTTTGTAATTTACCTATAAAGCATAAAATGATTTGTTGTGAGCCTCTTTTGGAAAAAGTAGATTTATCCTTTTATTTAAAGAAAGATATTAAGGCAGTTATATCTGGTGGAGAATCCGGCATTAATGCTAGAATTTGCGATTATGATTGGATACTTTATATAAGAAATCAATGCATAGAAAATGATGTTGCTTTTTGGTTTAAACAAACAGGAGCATATTTTAAAAAAGAAAACAAGATTTATAGAATTCTTAGAAAGCATCAACATTCTCAAGCAAAAAAGGCAAATATAAATTATAAGTTGAAAAATAGTATTTTAGATGAAAAAATTAATTAAGTGAGGTGATTATAATATTTTATACTACTTTACAAACAATTGTAGGTATTTTATTTATAATTGAAAAAGACGGTGCTATAGATTCAATTTTATTTGAAAAAGGTATAAAGAGCTTTAATACGGATAAATGTATTTTAAAAGAAACTAGTCTATTAAAAGAGTGTAAGGATCAATTAGAAAGTTATTTTCGAGGAAAACTGAAAAAATTTAGTTTTCCCTTTAATATTTCAGGGACCCCTTTTCAAAAAACAGTATATAAAAATTTATTAGAAGTGCCGTATGGATCTTTAACAACATATAAAGATATCGCTATTAAGTCAGGTAATCCTTTTGCGTGTAGAGCTGTGGGTATGGCTAATAATAGAAACAAATTACCAATAGTTATTCCTTGCCATCGAGTTATTGCATCTAGCGGTAATTTATGTGGATATTCTTCTGGAGTTGATATTAAAAAGATTTTAATAGATATAGAAAAAAATAATTTATATTTATAATTTTATTGTGATAGTGGGTATTTTTTTGCTAAAATATTTAGTGCAGAATTTAATTTGGAGGATAAAATGAATTTTATAGAAGTATTATCAGAGGAATTTAAAATTAATAAAAATTATATAGAAAATATTGTAAAACTTTTAGATGACGGCAATACAATACCGTTTATTGCCAGATATCGAAAAGAAGCCCATGGATCTTTAGATGATCAAGTAATTCGTCAAGTTAGTGAAAGGCTAGAATATTTACGTAATTTTGAAAATAGAAAAGATGAAATATTCGATCTTATTAGTAATCAGGAAGCTATGACTGATGAAATTAATAAGTCTTTAAATGAAGCAAAGACTTTATCGGAACTTGAAGATATATATAGACCCTTTAGACCTAAACGTAAAACAAGGGCTTCGGTTGCTAAGGAAAAAGGTCTTGGTCCTCTTGCTGATTATATATTTTGTCAGGAAAAAGGACATTCTTCCCCTGAAGTTGAGGCAATTAAATATGTCGATATTGAAAAGGGAGTAGAAACTGTAGATCAAGCTCTTGCCGGTGCGTCTGACATAATAGCAGAAAATATTTCAGATAATCCTAAAATTAGAAAAAGGCTTAGAGTTGTAGCAATGAACCAAAGTATAGTAAAATCAGTTGCTGCGGATGAAGAAAAAGATTCTGTTTATAGGCAATATTATAATTTTAGCGAGCCGGTTTCCAAAATTGCAGGACACAGAGTTTTGGCCATTGATAGAGGAGAAAAAGAAGGATTTTTAAAAGTAAATTTAGAGTTTGATAGTAGTAAAGCTTTAAATATAATATATTCTGAAGTTTTAAAACCCGAGTGTTCGTCAACTGACTTTATAAAGTTAGCTGCTGAAGATTCTTATAGTAGACTTATTTTCCCATCTTTAGAAAGAGAAATTAGGAATGAGCTTACTGATAAGGCCAGTGTGCAGGCTATAAAAGTATTTTCGGTAAATTTAAGGCAACTTTTGATGCAACCGCCTGTTAAAGGAAAAGTAACCATGGGGCTTGATCCGGGATATAGGACAGGATGTAAAGTGGCGGTAGTTGACGGTACCGGGAAGGTATTGGACACTAATGTTATTTATCCCACTCACTCAGAAGAAAAGATATCTAAGTCTAAGGAAGTTATTAAGGCTCTTATTTTTAAACATAATGTTGAAGTTATAGCTATAGGCAATGGTACGGCTTCTAAAGAAACGGAAATATTTGTTTCGGAAATTATAAAAAGTATTGATAAAAAGGTATATTATATGATTGTAAATGAAGCTGGAGCATCAGTATATTCTGCGTCAAAATTGGCAGCCAAGGAATTTCCGGAGTTTGATCTTACGCTCAGAAGTGCTATATCAATTGCAAGAAGGCTTCAAGATCCTCTGGCGGAACTTGTTAAAATTGACCCTAAATCTATAGGAGTGGGTCAATATCAACATGACATGAAAAAGAAATACTTGGATGAGGCTTTAAGTGGTGTAGTTGAAGATTGCGTAAATTCCGTTGGAGTTGATTTGAATACCGCATCTGCACCTCTATTAGAGAAAGTTTCCGGGATAAATTCTTCTATTGCTAAAAATATTGTTTTATATAGGGAAGAAAACGGTGAATTTAAATCAAGATCAGATGTTAAAAAAGTGCCGAAACTTGGCAAGAAAGCTTTTGAACAAAGTGCAGGCTTTTTGAGAGTGCCTGAAAGTACGAACATTTTGGATAATACAGGTGTACATCCTGAATCATATAATTCGGCTAAAAAGCTTTTGGAACTTTTTGGATATAAGCTCACGGATGTAAGTAAAGGAATTGCTTCTGATATTAAAATAAAAATAAAAGAAATAGGATTACCTACTGTTTGTGAAAAAATCGAAATCGGAGAACCGACTCTTAAAGATATAATTAATGAACTTTCTAAGCCGGGTCGAGACCCAAGAGATGAACTTCCCAAGCCAATGCTAAGAGAAGATATTATGGATATTAAAGATTTAAAGCCTGATATGAAACTTAAAGGTACAGTTAGAAATGTTATAGATTTTGGAGCTTTTATTGATATAGGTGTTCATCAGGACGGTCTTGTACATATATCTGAAATATGTGATAGGTTTATAAAGCATCCTTCGGAAGTTTTAAAGGTTGGAGACATTGTGGATGTAAGGGTTATATCTGTAGACGTCCAGAAGAACAAGATTTCACTGAGCATGAAATAATAATTTTAAAAATAAGTTTCGAGTGATTCTCGAAACTTATATAGTTAACAATATATTAATTTATCTAAATTATCAATTAATTACAGGTAAAAAATGCAGATATAAATTAAAATTATTATTAATCTTTTTTATTCCTATATAGGGTATAGAAAAAAGAAGTAAAAATTATTATTCATTTTGTGAAGGTCAATAAAATAGTAAAAGGAGTAATCATGTACTGTTGGATCACATTATCCATATGGGGAAAAGATTCAAATAAGTATAATATATTAAATATATTGGTATTAATGCCAAGAATTAAGGTTAGTATATTTTATTAAGTTAATTTCTTTAATCTTATTTTTAATCCAATCAGCCGTGCATTCTTTACATCTAACTTTGATACCTATTAAATTGTTTATAAAGATAGTCTCTATAATTATTAAAAAAATTATAGATACAAATTAAGGAGCATAAAATGAAATTTTTTTGTCTATAATATTTACTTTTTTCATAAATAGCCTATGTTTAAAATATAAAAAATAACAACAAAAGATTGTCTTGCACATTTTTGAACATAAAAACTGCCTTGAACTTGAATATAAAAATGCCTTTACTTTTTACTCGTATATTATTTCTTTACCATATTGTACGGAAACTTCATGCTCTATTTTACACCCTCTTGAATATTCCCAACCCTTCATAAAATAAACAATATCTGATTTTGCAATATATTTAATTGATTCTGCTAAATTATAAATAGCCTCATTGTCATCAGGTTGGGCAGGATTACCAAAAACAGTATCAAGAACAGTATATCCGCATTCTTGTAATTTTTTGACGATCTCTGCTCTTTCTTTTTTAACTCTATCTATTGTTTTACCTCTCATTGGTTGACTTATCATTACTTTTATTGACATTTGTTGTTTCTCCTTGAATTAATTAGAGTTGACTTATTTATAATTAATTATATCACTTAGCTTAGGAATTTTAAGAGTCTGATTTGGATAAATTATAGTGGAAAAAAGATTATTTATATTTCGTATTTGTTGCTACTGAGTACCATCTCCGAGCAGTTTCTAGGCGATACTTCAAAGACTATCTCCTTTTACTACTGCATATGTATAGTAAGTAGACCGATCCTGTTGACGTTTCTGACTTTTTAAATCCGTTTAGACCATTGCATCTCATAATTTGTGGATAATCTTTATACGATATATTTAAGTCTACGTTTCCATTTATACTGTCGCATGTCTGCCAAATACTGCATTTACAAACGGGTTTTCTACTTGTTACTGTGCTAACCATATATCATATTTGCTTCTTTTATTAGATAATTGCTCCACCAACTAAGATTGCGGTAAATCATTGTGTAGTATTCTGCGTTTTTTATTTCCTCACAGAAAGCTTTAACCATGTCTGTTTCTCTTTTCCCTCGATGTTAAAACAGACAGGGTATTTATTTTAGTTTTATCGATAATATTTATTAAATTTAAATTTTTAAGAAATAATAAGATCCAACGATGATATTGCGATAAGAATAATATTAGAGGTAACGTTAAGCTGAGATTTTAGCTGTTATAAAATTTTAATAAATTAATATCAACTTGATCTATTGGTTAAAAAAATAAAGATAGAGGTTCATTTTCTAGTTGAGCCTCTATTGTTTTACATTAATTCACATATTTATGAAGTGAATTTATTTTATACGTATTGGTAATCATTTTATCTGTTGTTACGTAACCATACTCTGCGTTTATTAATTCAGGTATCCTATTTACTACTGTTGCACATGTTAATTCTACAGTATTTGGTCTGCTTACTACTATTTGAGTATTAGGTTCTCCAAAAATTGTCCAATCATTTTTATCATATTCATCGGAAGAGTATACTTTTCCTATACATTCTGTTTCAAGTATTATTCCTTCATGAGTTTCTGTTGTTACTAGGGCCGACATTCCTGTAGCGTGTCCGGCAGGTATAGTCATTTGGAGAGTTTCTGATTTTAGTTCTTTTTCATATGTTTGAGGAACACATTTTTGAGTTTGTTTTTTTACCGTTAATCCTAGTTTTGAACATAGCCACCCATTTACTGACCACATGTAGGAAGGCGAAAATTTACCTTCATCTATTAATTTTTGTCTTTCGAATTCAGATATATTGTCTGCGGACGCCACTTCTTTTTCAAACGTTTGTAAATCAAGTCCTGCACCATGGGCTCTGGCTAACGCTATTCCATAATCTTCCACGTTATAACTTGAAATTCCTTTAATTTTTGTTATTTTATGCGTAGCACCTGCTAAAGTTGTAATTAGGTTTCCCCAAAATACGTCTTGGTAGCCTGAACCAGATAAAGTACATTTATTTTTTTTAGCTAGTTCATCTAATTTTTTTGTGAGATTTGTAGAAGAATTCCATGGGTAAAAAGCCTCTTCGCACGTCGATATAGCATTTATACCGTTTTTAGCACATATCATAAAGGCATCTTTTACGTCAGACATTAAACTCATTGTAGTTATTATACAAGCATCTGGCTTTAATATTTTAAATATTTCTTCAGCTAGTTTAGCACTTTGTACTTTTATACCCTTTTTTTCGCACCCTATAATTTCTCCTATATCTTTTCCTATGATATTATTGTCAATATCGAATGCTGCTACAATTTCTGCCCCTTTTTCATAAATATACTTCATAGTGTACTTTGACATCTTCCCGCATCCATATTGTGCTATTCTTAATTTTTCATTCATTAAAATATTTTCCTCCTTATAATTATACTTATATTTATTATATACAAAAAAAGTATTTTAAAAAATAATTTTTAATTTTTATTTAGTTAATTTTTTCCAGTGAAAAGATAATGCTGAGGTTTTTATTTTTTAATAGACATAATATGAAAAATATTGTATTATATTAATTAATGATTACAAAAACATTAATACATTATAAAGGTGATTTGCTATGGATTTATATCGAAAAATAATTAAAAATATTTTTAATTTTGCTAGTAACCATAATTCTGAAGATAAATCAAATGAAAGCTTACAGTCTGATTTTAATTCTTCTGAAAGGCTATATAAAAATACTTTTAAATTAAAAATTAAGATTATATTAAGTTTTTTGATGATAGCATTACTTTTATTAGGATCTATATTTTTATTTAAGAAAGATAATAATCATGAAAGTAATATCGAATTAAAAGATATTATTATAGAAGAAAGTCATGAACTTAAAGAAGAACAAGAAAAAGAAGATTATGTGGAAGAAGAAAAACATCATAATTATAAATCTAATGGAAATAAAGAAGAACAGAAAGTATTGAGAAAAAATAAGGTAATAAAAGATAAAAAGATCGTGGAAGATGAATCTAATGAGACTAAAAAATCTAATAAGACTAATAAAAACAAATCAAAAGGTAATGATTCTTTTTTATCAGAGGAATCAAGTAAAAAAGTTTCTAATGTATACATAACCGAAAAAGGCTCTTGCTATCATTTTAAGAAATGTGGTAAAGGAAATTATTACTCAGTTTCTTTGAGTGAAGCAAAGGAAAAAGGTTTACGTCCTTGTAAGAGATGCTGTAAATAAAATTTTAGAGAATAATAAAAATTATGCAAGTATTTTTTATTGTCTAATGGGGTACGGAACGAGTTCAAGACGACTTATTAAAAGTCCTGGAAATTTAATATAAATAAAGTATAAGACAGTAAATTTAGTTACTGTCTTATAAATTTTGGTTAATTAAAAAACTTACTATACAATAAATAGTTACACGAAATTAATAAATTTTATATTAAAATAAAGTCAGTTCAAATGAAAGACAATTTTTATTTATAAAATATTTAAATAAAGATGCCATGAATTATTATTTTTTGGTCTAACCTGATAAGTCAGATGATTGATTTTTTATGTTTTTAATTTATTTCTTTAAAATAGCCATTATTAAAGCAAATAATTATAAATTTAAATCCCAAATGATTATCTATCTCAAAAATATCTGAATCTGGACCTGGACCTGGCTCCCAATTATATAGGTCACCCATAAAACTTATAGCATTTGCTAGAAATGCTTCATGTTCTCCATTAGCCCATCCTTGCCAATAATTAGCATCATCACCATTGTATTCAGAAATTTTTTGTATAGTTCTCTCTATTTGTTCATGTGTTTTGCCAGAAAATTTGCAATAATTTTCAAAGGATATATTTTCTTGGTCAGAATTGTCAGTAATTACTCTCTGATCATTTTCATTAAGACATCGATCTATTATCTGATGTGATTGTTCTATTAAATATTTTTTATCCATGAAATCTTTTAGATAATTTAAAGCATATTCTTGACCCCGATCATTACTGGAATATTGTTGTGTAATACCAAGCAGATATCTAAGATAACTTAGCATATAGTTACAATCTAATAATGGTTCGGCCACTCTTCTGTAATCATTAAGAAATTTCACTTTAGCGGAGTCTAATATTTTATTTTTTAAGTTAGTAAATGTATTGTTTATTAAAAATTCTATTTGATTTTGTGGACCTGCATTTTGATTTTCATGCCCAATACTATTTTCACTCAAAAATCTGTATAAATTATCATATGCAGTATTTACAAGAGCTTCAGCTCTCCAGCTACAGTGTCCACCATGTGAAGAAAGCGACATTAAAGTGGCTTCGATAATGCCTGACCAACCATTATTGTCTCTATTTTCATACATTGCTTCAATGCACTGAGCCAGAATGGTTTTATGATATTCTGATATTTGAAAATATCTACGTTGATCAGTGAAAAAATACTCAGTTGCACTCTGGGTCCAACCAGTTTGTCGATCGTCAACCTGCATCCCGCTAGTAATATTAAATTGTCTGCATAAAGCGCTTAATTTATTGCCTATATCATTAGAGTTATTAATGTTTACAGTCATATTTGTAATATAATTTTTTAAATACACGGAACCATTTTCATCGCCTAATGCACAACTTTGTCCAAAATTTAAACTTAATGCATGCCGATATTCCCTTGCTGGAGCTATTCCACTATTACGAATTTCACGTATTATAGATTCTATTTGATCATTTAATTGTGATAGATAATTGCGAACAAATCTATGTCTTAGATCACCGTTGTTTTGTAGGTTTCTAACGTTATTCACTAATTCATTTAATCTGGTTGTTAATAAATTATTTTGGGCTCCATGTTCTCTGATATAATTTTGAAGTTGATCTGATAGTTGTGTGATTTGTCTTATAGAATTTTGATTACTTTCTCTTAGTGTACTCAATTGACAGTTTGCTGTAAAAATATATGCTTCTAAACGGCGTCGTACATCTTCTACACTTTGTAGTCTATTGTTTAAAGCATTATTTTTTTCTTTTAAGGATTTAAGTTGTGGATCTACAACTGATTTATAAAGTCCATAAAATACAAGTGAACTTGCAACAGTTGCGGAAGTAATAGGATGTTCTTTAATAGTATCTTGTAAGTTCTGAATCTTTTGGGCAATTTTACCTTTAATATCATCTGAAAATTCTGATTTATTTTGAGTTGTTTTAGCTATAGTTGATGTATTTTCAGAAACTTTATATGCGGATGTTGAAGGTAAAGTTAAAGTAAGTGCTGATAAAGATAGGCATAATGTTTTAGAAAGTTTTTTACTCATTTTTCCTCCATATATTTTTTCTAAGTTTTCTTCAGAAATCGTATTATCATTTGCAATTTGTAAAAAGTGTTTTACGAGATCATTTTTATCATATCCAGATTTTTGAGAAATAAAAAATTCATATAAGTCATCTATGTTGTCTATTAATAATAATTTTTTAGCAATTCTTTGTTTTCTAGTATTTTTTGAAGAGCTTCATTAATTAATTTATTCATGGTTTATTTCTCCTTTGTCTTAAAAGTATATTGACAAATCTGAATATTTCCAATGTTATAACAACTTAATAAACCAACAACAAATCCAAATGATATTTAATGTTATTATAACATAAATGTTTTGATGAGTCAATAGAATATTAACTATAAAGAATATATCTAAGCTTTATTATACCATACTATGCTTGAAAAAGGACCATCAAGGATATATAATTATTAAATAGTATTTTTGTGCTTTCTAAAATGAGATAAACTATAAATATCATATATTATTTAGTAAATTTAATACTAATAATAAATCAGATTTTTTAGTATATTAAAGTATTACAAATAGATATTTATTTTGTATATTTTTTTAGAGCAATTCACCGAGAGGTAAAAATATTAGTTAATTAATAGGATGTATATTATGAAAATACTAGCATTTGAAACATCTTGTGACGATACTTCTGCATCAATAGTACAAGATGGAAGGAAAGTTTTATCCTCATGTGTAGCCTCGCAAATCAGTGAACATACGTTGTATGGTGGGGTTGTACCTGAAATTGCGTCAAGAAGACATTGTGAATCAATAAAAAAAGTTTGTAAGGAAGTTTTTAAAAGAGCATGTGTTAACATTGAAGATATAGATGCAGTATCGGCAACATATGCACCAGGACTAATAGGATCTTTATTGGTAGGTTTGAATTTTGCAAAGGGAATATGTTTGTCAAAAAGATTGCCGTTAATCCCTGTGCATCATTTAAGAGGGCATGTTGCTTCATTGTATATAAGCAATATAGATTTATCGCCTCCATTTTTATGTATGATAGTTTCAGGGGGACATACTCATATAGTTGATGTACGTAATTATACTGAAATGCAGGTTTTAGCTAGAACTAGAGATGACGCCGCCGGAGAAACCTTTGACAAAGTTGCAAGATGTTTAGGTCTTCCATACCCAGGGGGAATGTACATAGATAAGATTTCGTATAAAGGAAATCCTTGTGCTTATGAAAATATTCCAAGGCCTGAAGTTGAGGGGAGTAAATATGACTTTAGTTTTTCCGGGATAAAAACATTTGTAATTAATACTATTAATAATGCTAAAAACAGAGGTCAAGAAATTAATATTGAAGATATGGCCGCATCGGTTAGATTTGCTATTGTAGACTATATGGTATCTAAGTTCATAATGATAGCAAAAGAGTTAGGATATAAAAAATTAGCTATATGCGGAGGAGTTTCAGCAAATACGCTTTTTCGAGATACAATGAAAAAAGAGTGTAAAAAATTGGAGTTTAAGTTTTTTATGCCTAAACTGGAGTATTGTGGAGACAATGCCGCTATGATAGGATCACAAGGATATTATGAGTACATAAATGGGAATATTTCAAACCTTGATATTAATGCTTTTTCAAGTAAGGACATTAGTTTAAGATAAATAAATATAAAAATAAAGGAGATACAAAATGTCTAGACGTCTTTTTACTTCAGAATCGGTAACTGAAGGGCACCCTGATAAAATTTGCGATCAAATTTCGGATTCCATACTGGATGAAATTTTAAAGAAAGATCCTAATGCTCACGTAGCGTGTGAGGTTTCGGTTACAACCGGTCTTGTACATGTAATGGGAGAAATATCTACTAATTGCTATGTAGATATTTCAAATATTGCAAGAGAAGTTATTAAATCAATAGGATACGATAATCCATTATGTGGATTTGACGGAAATACTTGTGGAATAATAACTTCAATAGATAAACAGTCTGACGATATAGCTATAGGAGTAAATTCATCTTTGGAAGAAAAAAACGGACAAGTGTGTGAAGCAAATCAAATAGGAGCCGGAGATCAAGGAATAATGTTTGGCTTTGCTTGTGATGAGACCCCGGAATTAATGCCTTTACCAATATCTCTTGCACATAGACTTGCAAAGAGATTGTCATTTGTAAGAAAAAATAAAATATTTAATTATTTAAAGCCCGATGGAAAAACGCAAATAACCGTAGAATATGATGGAGACAGACCAGTAAGAGTTGATACAATAGTGGTATCTGCTCAGCATAATGAAGAGATAAGTATGGATGTTTTGTCAAAAGACATTAAAGAGCTCGTAATAGATGAAGTTATTCCAAAAGAGATGATGGATAATAAAACTAAAATATTTATTAATCCTACAGGAAGATTTGTAATAGGAGGGCCTGTTAGTGACAGTGGCCTCACTGGAAGGAAAATAATCGTTGATACTTATGGCGGATATTCAAGGCACGGAGGAGGAGCATTTTCAGGTAAGGATCCTACTAAGGTAGATAGATCGGCTGCGTATGCTGCAAGATATATAGCTAAAAATATTGTAGGGGCAGGATTTGCAAAAAAGTGCGAGGTTCAGATAGCTTATGCAATAGGCGTAGCTAAACCTGTATCGATAATGGTGGATACTTTTGGTACGTCTAGTGTGGGGAA
>CAQBRY010000054.1:0-2157 GCA_948762645.1 uncultured Eubacteriales bacterium
CAATTTCTGTTTCACTTTCTTTCTCGACAAAAGGAATAATCTTGCACCCACAGTTAGGGTGAAAAGGAGGAGCAGTTTGGCTAATATTTAGTTCGTTTCTTGGAAAAACCTTCCCGGCCATTTCACGGCATATTTCACAGGCATTGTCACCTCCTGAAAAAACAATTTCGTATTTTTCTACTCCTTGAATCCACATGATTGTTTTCTTAGCTACTGTTTTTGTCCAGTTCACAACATTGTAAGCCATTGTGCTTATTTTTTCGCCTATGCTGTTAAAACAATTTATTACTCCTTCAAAAATATCGCTAAAAAAGCCTTTTTGAAAATAACTTTTTCTTTCTATATGTAAGTCGTCCATGATAGCGTCTATATTTTTAAAAATTTGCTTTTTTAAATTCATCATCCAAGAATCCACTCTATTTAGAAGCTCTTTTTCAGGGTTTGGCATGGCGGATAAACCTCCGGTGCTTTCCATATCTTCATCAATCGCTTGAGCTGATAAAATATAAATTTTTTGATATGATTTTTTAGTAAATTCTTGCATAGATTTTGATAATTTAGTAAACAAACTTTCAATTTCAGATTCTATTTCCTCATGGATTAGATGTTCGTCCATTTTATAAGAACTATTTTGAATTTCCAAAACTTCTATGTTACTGATAGCATCGCTTATAAATTTCTGTATTTTTTCGATTGTGTTTTGAATTTCTCTGTCTATTGATTTATCTATATCTGACTCTGTTTGCGTTAATACTTCACGTGATTCAGAGTTTGAATTATTTTTAGAAATGTAACCTTGTTTTATAAGTAACTTGCAATCATCAGACAATTTATATTTTTTTCTTAAATAACTTTCATAACCATTCTCATAACAATCAGTTTTTCCACAGCTACAGCAGTTATTAGAATTTTCCCAGTATTTATAATTTTTATATTTCATAATTTTTTATCTCCTTAAAAAGTATTTTCTGATAATACTCTTTTAAAGACAGAAATTTGACCTCATCTGGGCAAAAAAATTCCTTATTTAATCTATAAGTGAAAAACAATTTATAAATTTAAAACGAAAGTGTCTTTAAACTTAATTTTATAACGAATGTTTTGCTATAGAGGAGATATATTATGGAAAATAAAATTTACTGGTCTCAGGAGCGTAAGATACCATTTTCAATTTCTGAGGATATCATACCAAAAGTTTGTAGTTTGTGTGATGAAGAATTGGAATATTTAAGTTCTGATGTTCGTACGGTTTTTCCTGAATAGAGACTTTTATTTGAACTTATTATTAACAGACCTTTTGTAGTTTTTCTAATTGCTCTATTCTTGGCAAAATATCTATGTTTTCAGTTAATTTTAATCCATATTCCGGTACCGCTTTACTTGCATTTAAACGCACTTGAGGCGGTATTTCTTCATTACTAATCATATTTACAATATTTTCTGTAGCTTTTGTCATGTTTGATTGTAAATAACCTGTTGTCTGATGAAGCATAGATGTTTTTGCCTTGTTATATTTTATCTTAAATTCATCGTCCTTGAGATAGTTGTAAAGTGTACTTTCTGCCATTTTAAGATTTTTTGCTGCTTCTTTAATTGTTGGAAAACTGAGCAAGGATGATATTATTTTTTCTGTTTTATTTGTTTTCATAAAATCATCTCCATTTAAATTTTTTATGAAAGTTTTAGAAATTTGCCTTCACTCCTTTCACCCTTTCACTTTTATCCTTTTAAAACGGTAAATCACCATCATATTCATCAATTATCTCAAGTTTATTATTTTTTGGTGAAGGCAGTTTTATTAATTTTAAATTTGTATGTCTGATTTCCATTTCTATACCTATTTCTTTAAGAGGAGGAAAAAGCCTTTTGAAATTTTTAACAAAGTTTGCAGGATTTAATGGGAAACTCCTTAAGTTAGATGTTCTTTCTTTCATTTTTTCATAAAAGTCACTTGAACTTTCCTCAAATTCTTCAGATTCTTCGTAATTATTAAAACGCTCCTCAAGGTATTTGATTAAAGTTGTAGCAATATCACTTGAATTTATAATTTCAATATTTTGAATTTGCCTGTTTTCTTTTAGTTCTTCGCAAAACTTGTTTCCTTGATTTCCTATGACCTCTCCGATACAATATCCCCACTTTTGAAAATCGGCAAGT